>CAZHRO010000010.1:0-11834 GCA_964535045.1 uncultured Dehalococcoidales bacterium
ACCTGCTGGGCAATCTCCGGCGGGGTCCCCTCTAGCGGTAATCTAGATACCAGAGTAGCGACCGAGTCAAGCACCCGACGGTGAACAGCCTCGTCACCAGTTACAGCTCGGGCAGCATCCAGAGCCTGCCGCAGGAAGCAGGGTATACAATCAAGATACGTCTTCACAGCCAGTCACCCATTCATAATCGGTCTGAATCTACCCCCCCCGGACCTCCGAAGCCCGCAACCCAGAAGGGCTCTCTCCTTAACTCCCAACACAGACATTTTACATTAAAGTCCTTGGAAGCCCAGACTGTTTCACTGTAATTTTCTCATGTAGAATTTTCTTCCACCGTATTCCAACTCGATGAGGACGTTATCCCGTATCATCTTTTCGATAACTTTCCAATCTTTGCCCGCCCGCTCAAGGAGCCCCACAACGGCTTCCTGTCTCATCGGATGCACTGAAGTAATGCTGAGCAAGTCGTCCTGAACCCTACCGGTAAGGGTAAAGGCATTTCCCTCATAACCAGTTAAACACTCTACGCCACTCAGCCTCTGACTCAAGACCTGGTATGCCATATTTATGGCTGACTCATCTGCAGCCCGCGTTCCCCTCCGGGCTGGTGGCCTCGTAGGAATCGCCAAATAGGCCCTGTCTGGCTTCAGCTCAGCCAAAAAATAAGACGTCTCCTCAATTTCCCCGCGGTTATCATTAATGCCCTGAATAAGCATAGTTTCGGTCACCAGTTCGCCGGCAAAGGTATCCGCGAACCTGAGCATTCCCGCTAAAATCGCCTCGATTTTCAGGGATTTTTGCGGTCTATTAACCCTGTGCCATATTGCCTCACTCACCGTGTCCACTTTCAATGATACCAGATCGGCCTTCCCTAAATCCCGCCGCACGTCCTCACGCCACATCAGCGAAGCATTCGTAATAACCGCAATCTTGATGCCCAGAGGCCTGAGAAGCTCGATCTCCTGGCCAAGACTACCATCCAAAGTAGGCTCACCATCGGGGACAAAGGTTAGGTAATCTATCAGCTCTCCCCGCTTTCTGACCTGCTGAACCTTCTCTTGTGTGACTCGAGCTATGTCTGACGCTCGGTAGAAGGTTCCACGTTCAACCTGCTTAACCGGCGTGCTGCCGAGCTGGCAATAAACGCATGAATAGCTGCATTTCTTAGGCGGAATATTGTTTATCCCCAGGCTGCGACCCAACCGCCGCGACGGAACCGGCCCGTAGACAATAGACTTCAGCAACTGTCTCCTTTTGAAGCCCGCCTCAAAAAAACGTCCAGACTCCTTACCGCCCCCACCCCCTTCAGAGATGAGACCACAGCCAGGAGGACATTGGTAACGAACTCTCTCGGGAAAGTACTCAACGAAACGGGGGAATTGTTTACGTACAGCGAAAGCCGCTGCCGCTGAGGTTCTATGAAACCAGTCTCAATAAAGTCAGCGAGACCCCTGATATCTTCAAAGGGAAACTGCCTCACCTTGGTTTCCAGAGGTTCATCACTGACCACGGCAACCAGCTTCTTGATACCGCTAAGAGGCAGACCAATCTCACGGCGGTGAATTTCTATCTTGGGAGCACCTTCCTGCTTAAAGCCTTCGGTGAGAATGAGGTCGTAGTCCTCGCCCAGGACACGGGCTACCTCACCAAGGGTCACCTCCTGGACTACAGGCTTGATGAGCACCATCTGGTCCTGAGAAACGGCAACCACCGCCTCGCTCCCCGCCTGGAGATGACGCCAGCTATCCTTATCTGGCTTATCAAAGTTCAGACCCCCGGGGGCATGCTTGATGGTGGCCACCCGATAACCACGAGAGGTTAGTTCTTTGACCAGCCTTTCAAGAACAGTAGTCTTTCCCGATTTTGAGCGGCCAACAACGGAAACTATGGGCGGCATCTTCTTATTACCTCTAGCATATACGATAAGCCTTCTTCCAAGGCTCTTTTCTGAGGGTAAGGTAGTCCTTAATAGCCTCCCGCAGGGTACTTACTGCCAGGAGGGCACAGTGTTCACTATCTGGTGGCAGCCCGCCCAAGGCATCCAGGACATCCTGCTGGCTAATCCGAAGCGCCCCCGGAACGCCCTTCCCAATAACTAAATCGGTGAGCATGCTACCCGAAGCCAGAGTAGTAAGGCAACCATCGGTCTCGAAGGCAGCTGCAATAATCGTGTTACCCTTCACCTTGAGCCATATCTCCATAGTATCACCGCAGGGGCCGGTGACCCTGCCAAAGCCATCGGCATCAGTCATCGCCCCAAGGTTCCTGGGCGCAAAGGCATGGTCAATAACCGTCTTCCCGTAGACCTTCTCAAGCTCTTGCCGTATCTCTTCCGGCGGCGAAACCATATCTAACCTGTTACCTAGTTAACCACAGATTCAGTTTGAGAGAGCGCCTGACCAACACTCTGCGCCAGACTGGTGAAGGCATCCGAGGTGTAGCGCTCGATTTTACCTTCATCACACAGCCTGGCCAGCTCGGGGTCGATGGGTAACTGCCCCAGAAGCGGAGCACCAGCCGCCTGTGCCATCTCCTCCCCCCGGCTCGCCCCAAAAATCTCAATACGCTTACCTATCTCGGGGACATACAGGTGGCTCATATTCTCAACCACACCCAGAATCGGCTTATCCATTTTGTTGGCCATGTTCACCGCCTTCTTAACAATCATAGCCGTTAAATCCTGCGGTGTGAAAACAATGACGATGCCAGCTATCGGGATGGTCTGCATTACGGTAAGGGAAGCATCGGAGGTCCCCGGCGGCAGGTCTACCACCAGGGAGTCCAGCTTACCCCAGACCACATCCTCCCAGAACTGAGTAATCGCCCGGGAAATAAGCGGCCCGCGCCAGATAACAGCCTCCTCTTCCTGGGGCATGAGAAGATTAAAACTCATGACCTCAATCCCCGACCTGGAAAGTACCGGCAGGATTCCGGTGCTGCTCCCGCCAGGGCGCTCCTTTATGCCGAACATCCTGGGAATACTGGGGCCGGTAATATCGGCATCCAGGATACCCACTTCATCACCCTGCCGCCGCAGAGCCACGGCAATGAGGCTCGCTACCAGCGATTTACCCACTCCACCCTTACCACTCATCACGGCAATAACCTTTTGAATCTGATTAAGCTCGGCCGGCTTAGCCTCGGTAAATTCTATCTGCACGCCGCCTGCGCCAGCTAAGCTCCCAATAGCCTCTTTTGCCTTATTGCGAACCCAGTCCTGGACATCATCACTCAGCGCCGATGAAGCCAGGGTGACGGTAACCTTCTCATCAGATACCGCGATACTGCGCACCAGGTTCAGCATCACCACGCTACGCTTTACCCCGGGAACCAAAACACTGCTCAGACTCTCCCTCACCGTCTCCTCACTTATCATCAAACCCTCCTCCAGCTATTCTTATCTATCAATCTATAGATTATAAAAGGACACCCCTGGCTAGTGGTCGCAGGCATCATCGCCCAATTCCAACTTCTCGGCCAGATAGTCCCGAACGGCTCTATCGGGGTCACTTTCCAGGGCATTGACCACGACCTTAATACGGTTCTGCTCAAAAAGGCTCTGTGCCCGGGAGCCCATACCGCTGGCAATAACCACCGAGACGCCTTGCTCCGCCAGCCACGCCGGCAGAAGACCTGGTTCGTGCCCCGGCGAAGCAACAAGCTCTTTTTTAATAACTTCCCGGCTTTCCTCATTAATATCAAACAAGGCAAACTGTTCACAACGGCCGAAATGGGGGGATACCAGCCCTCCACTCACTGGTACTGCGTACCTCATTAATCACCTCCAGAACAGACATCGAAAAGTCCTAAGCTCTGCGGCATGTATCCCCCCCGGAGCAGGGAGGGATGCTACAGCGCTCAGACCTACCGCAGCAGGTAGTAGCTGAGGCTCCAGCCTCAGTCTTTATCAAATAGGAAGCTGAGAAAAGCCTCTCCACGTCCTCACTGCCGCAGTTAGGACAGCGAGCCTTCTGGCTATGGTTACGGAGAAGTATCTCCGATAACTGGCCGCACTCACGGCACTTAAAATCATAAACCGGCATAAGCCTCTTTAATCCCTCGAGAAAGAGCCCGGTGGGCAACCTGCCTCACAGGGATAAGCTTCAGGTAGGACTGCTCGGAGCACAAGCCCCACTCTGAGAACCTGTGGCAAACACCGAGAAGACCCGCCGTGGCTTCACGGCGCCACATTTAGGACACCTTATCTCACGGTCACTCTCCGTCATACTCCGGCGGAGCTCAAACCTCTCACCACACTTCAGGCACTCATACTCATAGATTGGCATAGTCCGCAACCTCTTTCATCCACCCAAAGATCGGGTAATACGCTGCCAAAGTGATTCTATCGCGGAAGTCACCCTACTTCGAGAGTATTCCACCACCGGCAGCCCCTTAACCAGCGCCTCCGTCACTACATTATCAAAGGGAATCCTGACCGCAGTCTCTATACCCCGGCGCTGGCAATAACCTTCGATTTGACGGCTATTTTCCTCATTTATGTCGTATTTATTTATACTAACTATAACAGGAACTGCAAAGTGATGGCAAACCTCGGTAACCCGCTCCAGATCATGCATCCCCGACAGGGTGGGCTCGGTAATAATGACCGCCAGGTCTGCCCCGGAGAGGGAAGAGATGACCGGGCAGCCAATCCCCGGCGGGCCATCGCTGATAATGAAATCGAGCCCCTGTTCTTCACCAATGCGCCTTGCCTGCTTCCGCACCAGCGCCACCAGCTTCCCCGAGTTCTCCTGAGCCACGCCCAGTTTGGCATGGACAAGAGGCCCATATTTAGTCTCGGAGATAAACCAGCGACCGGAGAGGCTCTCCACCATGGTTATGGCACCTACCGGACACACATTATAACAGAAACCACACCCCTCACAGGAAATAGGGTCGACCTGAAACCCGTTCTTTATCGCTTCAAACCGACACACCTCACGGCAAAGCCCACATTCAGTACACCTATCACCGGCGATATGTGCCTTCTGTCCGCTCCAGAACTCATGACCCTCCCCGCGCAGCGGCTTGAGAAGTAGCTGGAGGTCAGCAGCATCAACGTCACAGTCAACCATGACCTTGCTCGAGGCAAGGTAGGCCAGAGAGGCAACCACGCTGGTCTTACCCGTACCTCCCTTACCACTTAACACGACAACCTCTTTCACCTCAGGCGACCTCTCTACTACCGGCAATTCTCTTCACGTTATCAAACAGTCGGATGAAAGGCTCACGCCACTCGGGCATTCCCTCAGCCAGGGTAATTCCTCTAGAGTAAAGCCGGGCAATCTTAATATCCAGCGGGATGCGCATCATAATAGGAATACCCTCCTTGCGACAGTAATCCTCAACCCCTCTGTCGCCAATACCATCCCGGTTCACAACCACGCCGCAGGGGATACCCAGCTCCCTTACCATGTCCACAGCCAGAGCCAGGTCATTGAGTCCGAAGCTGGTGGGCTCCGTCACCAGCAGGCAGAAGTCACTATCCCTGACCGCCGTGACTACCGGGCAGGAAGTCCCCGGCGGAGCATCAATAATCGTGAAGCTATCGGGGTTGACGTACCCCTTTACTTCACTAATCAGCCGCGGGGCGGCTACCTCACCGATATTAAGCCGACCGTGAACAAACTCAACGCTGCCTGCCCCGCCAAACTCCAAGGTGCCTATCTCTTTCCCTTCCTCAGTGATTGCATTCTCGGGGCAGAGATAGCTACAGGCACCACAGCCATGACACAGCTCGGGGAAAACGAGCACCTGCTTACCGACAACGGCGAGCGCATTATAGACGCAGACCTCAGCACAGCGACCGCAGAAGGTACACTTTCTCTCGTTCACCACTGGAATCGGCATAGTAACCGCCTGCTTACGGCTGAAAGCAGGCCTGAGTAAAATATGGGCGTTAGGTTCCTCAACGTCGCAGTCAAGAAACTGCACCTGCTCTCCCCTACTCAGGGATAAAGCCAAGCTGGTAGCCACCAGGGTTTTACCCGTGCCACCCTTACCACTAGCTACGGAAACAATCAATCTATCCCCTTACCATTCTGGTGCCGCATTTGGGGCAGCTGACATTATAGCAGGGAGTCCCCCTCTCATGCGCAACCTTCGCCCCACAGGCCGGACAGACACAGCCCCCGCCCGGTCCGGCACCGGGGCGTGTTCCTCTCATTCTGCCCCCACCCTGACCACCCCGACCAATACCTCTTCCCGTCCCGGAACCACCTCCTCCAGGCGGTCCGGTACCATCTCCCCAAGGCATAATCACACCTCCTCAAAATTTGGATAGCTTTTTACTATTTCTTCTCCAGTTCATCGATACGGCGCTGAACATCGGCCAGCTGCTGGGCTAACCCCTGTAACTGGGCTTGGAGTGCCTCAAGTTCCGACCCTGCGCTTGGCTGTTGAGCCATCGGCACCGCACCGGGCACCATACCGGCACCCATCCCCATTCCCTTACCTCGGCCCATACCACGGCCCATACCCCTGCCGCCACCAAGCCCACCACCACCCATGCCAAAGTGGGCCCCCACTGTCGGCTGCGAAGTAGCCTGAAGACTACCGGACTTATAGGCCTCAGCGGCATCACGGACCTTACCACTAACCCCGGTAATTATTTGAATTCCCGCCGCCGACAGGACCTGATAGGCATTGGGACCACAGTTACCCGTGAGCACCGCCTGCACCCCCTTGTTAGCGACCATCTGACCCGCCGAAATACCGGCGCCACCAGCCGCCATGGCACTGGAATTATCCATTACCTCAAATTTCATCGTGTCCGGGTCAACAATAATGAAGTAAGGACACCGACCGAAACGAGGCTCCACTTCAGACTCAAGACCCGGCCCCGTAGCTGATATGGCAATTTTCACGCCTTACCTCCCTCTAACTCACGCATTCTGGCCTCGATTTGCTCCAGCTGCCCCTTCACAGTTTGAGCCTGGCTTCTCAGGAAATCGAGTTCCTGCTGCGGGGTCATTGCCGAAGCGTAGGGCATCACCCCCGGTAAAGTAACCGGTGTCCCATAGAAGGGACTGCCATAACCTACCCCAGGGGAAACTCCGTATCCACGATAAGCAGCGCCTATCCCCCAGGGGCTGCAGAACCCTCTACCGCCTCCGGTCATCGGCCCCATTCCCCTGGGACCGGTTCCATCAAACCCTGGCATAACATCACCTCCGATTTTTACCAGACCAAAATTAAAGACTCACCCTTAATCTATAGCCTGCTTAGCTTTAGTCTACTTCTCCTTTGCCTCAAGCTCGCGCATCCTGGCTTCCATCTGCTCCAGCTGGCTCTTTATCACATCGGCTTGGTTTTTCAGGAAGTCAAGCTCCTGCTCAGGGGCCATCTGAGGGGTAAACGGTGCCACTCCTGGAGCGGCTGCTGATGCCCCGTAATAGGGGTAGGGTGCTCGTCCCGCTTGCATTTGCTGCCAGTAGGCTTGAGCCTGTGGGGTTGGCCACTGACCAGTCATAAGATAGGTGGCACCAGGCCCCATCCCGGTTGGGCTTCTCCCCTGCCAGCCGGGACTAAAACCAAACCTCATCCAGCCCGGCAGTCCGGTCATTTGATACATCCATCGGTTTCCTCTTCCTCCATTTGGCATCTTTATCACCTCCTTGTCTAGCAAATTTTTTACTGGTGCATCTTCAATCTTTAACATCAATAGGGCATATAGATCGGGTAGCGGGCACCATAGCCGGGATACCGATAGCCGGGATAAGGGATACTGCTCACGTACCGCCCAGCATACGGTGACGCCCACCACCATCTCGGCAGCCAGGGGTAAAAGCGGCAGAAGGGATAAGGGTTACCTCTACCCCACCCCGGCCAGCTCCTTCCCAACCAACCTCTACCTCTCATAACTATCACCCCCTTTATTTTATCATGGTTAACAGCCTGACACCCCTAATCTGACGGAAGGTCGC
This sequence comes from uncultured Dehalococcoidales bacterium, assembly GCA_964535045.1. Taxonomy (GTDB): domain Bacteria; phylum Chloroflexota; class Dehalococcoidia; order Dehalococcoidales; family UBA5760; genus UBA5760. The sequence continues at coordinate 7,926 of CAZHRO010000010.1, forward strand.
CCCCTGACTGACACCGCGGAGTACCACTTCCGAGTCAATCACCATGGTACCGGATATAGCATCAACTCCGTAGTCAAAAAGGACCGGCGACAGAGGAGCTGTGCCCCCCAGAACAACGACGTAGGCCTCAGGTCGGCAGAAACTGAGCAGGCTCTCGATAGTGTGATTAGTAAAGGCCGTACCGCTAATACCAACCACGTCCGCCTGGGGCAGAAGGTTCCCCGCTTCACTCTCAGGAAGGTCTCCCTCCCGAAGATGCCTCTCCAGCACCCAGAGTTTCTTTGCTCTTGTCCTAAGCCCTTCGGCAAAGGGAAAGTGCCCCACGAGAACTATCGCCTTACCGTTACCCTTCTCTGCCAGAAGGTCGCGGGCATTAATTTCAAGACAGCGTCTCTCATCAATATTAAGCAGCGAGTTGATAGCTGCCATACCAATTGCCGCCTCAAAAGAACTCAATGAATAAGCCAGCCTGGCTACCTCCAGCGCGTCCCTGCCCAGTAGCGTCCCAGCCGGCTTCACCGGAGGATTATCCTGATGGTCTGCCTCCTCATGCGGGGTTGCGGCCAGCCCGCAACTACGAGTCAGCACCGCGGTCTGAAAAGGCCCCTGACGCACGTCCCGCACTAACTCCTCCCGCTTCAGCGTGGTTAGTATATCATCAAGAATCTTCATTAAGTCATACCTCTCCCCAGATTTCGGCCGTAGCCTCTTCGCACCCAGCCAAACCCGGGAGGCTGGATTGGCATAATGTTCGGGGATTCACAGGTGGGACATAACCTGGGCGGCCTGGTTATCATATCCTTAAAAGACACCTCCCACTGGTGACCGTTAATACAGTAGAACTGTCTTTTTGCCAGCTCAAAATTACCACCTTCAATCCGTATCGCCTTACCATTAAGTAGAGCGTCGGCCAGTTTACCTCTAGCCGCTACCAGCACCCGGTGAAAGGTGGGACGCGAGATGTTCATCCTCTTCGCACTCTCTCCCTGCTCCAGCCCCTCCAGGTCCTTGAGCCGAATCGCCTCCGCCTCCTCCACCGAGAGGGACACCTCCTCCAGGGTTCGATAGGGTATTCCCGCCGGTTTGAAATAGGTTACCTCGGGTATCGAGGCGACACGGCGCCACTTCGGCATCCTGCCCACAACAAACAGTACCTCACGTTTATTTAACCTATGTCCATAATAACATTTTTATGAACCTATGTCCATAATAGCAGATTCTTTTATTTCTGTCAACAGAATGCTAGAATATCTTTTGAGCAAAGGAGACCCCGAGAGACAGAGGTATGACGATCCGAGAAAACGTCACGCGACTTTTGAGCGAGCTTCCGGAAGGTGTGGAGCTGGAAGCGGCTGCCAAGACCAGACAACCTGCGGAAATCCTGGAGGCAATTGAAGCCGGGGTAAGCATCGTCGGTGAAAACTATGTCCAGGAAGCAGAAAGAGCCCGCCAGTTGATTGGCGATAAAGCTAAGTGGCACTTCATCGGACACCTCCAGAAAAACAAGGTTAAGAGGGCGGTACAAATCTTTGACATGATAGAAACCGTTGACTCCCAGGAAATAGCCAGAGAGATTGATAAGCGGTGCGGCCAGATTGGCAGGATTATGCCAGTACTGATTGAGCTAAATAGCGGTCGGGAGCCACAGAAATCAGGCGTCTTCCCCGAAACGGCAGTAGAACTGGCAGTCGAAATTTCAACCCTCCCCAACATAAAGGTAATGGGACTTATGACCATGGGGCCCTTTTTGGAAAATCCCGAAGAGCTCAGGCCCTACTTCAGGGAAACGAGGCGGATCTTTGACAGCATAAAAAAGCTTAATCTACCCAACGTTGACATGAGATACCTGTCAATGGGGATGACAGATTCTTACCGGATTGCCATCGAGGAAGGAGCCAACATAGTAAGAATAGGCACCAAGATATTCGGTGAGCAAGGTACCCGGGGTTAAGCTAAGAACGACTGTCCCCCGTTTGCGCTTTCCTGCCCGCTACCCTTATAATGCAACCAGTAATAAACAAGCCCCGGAGGTAGACCATGATCTGCATGAACTTTAAGGATGTTGAGCCAATCCAGGTGAAAAAGATTAACTACGCAGGAACAGACTTTGAGGTCAAGGGGGCATCAATAAGATGGCTAACCCATAAGAACCTGGGTGGCGAGGAGTACCAGCACAACCACGCCCTGAGACACTTCACCATCGCCCCTAAGGGTGAGGTCCCAATCCACAATCACAAGTACACTCAGATTATGTATATAGTGAGTGGCAATGCTATCTGCAGCGCCATCTCCAAAGATGGGACAAGAGAAGAGAGGGAAATTGGACCGGGGGACTTTGTCTACAACTACTCTTTCGAGCCCCACGGGCTAAGGAACCCAAGTGACACTGAGCCGGCAGTCTTCCTCTGCTGTATTGACTGCATCGGTGATAAGGCAAATTGTGTGCCCGCCGTTTAGGGGTCTTAAACGCTAGCTAAATGCTAGACTAGTAAAGCCGGCGATAGCTACCGGACTGCTAGCGGTCAATATAGTTACTGGTGAGGCAGAGATTCCAGACCCTTCACGATATCATTAAGGTCATTAAAAGGCGTGCAGGCGATATTCATCTCGTTACAGGCAGTGAGGAGCTCACCGGTAGCAAAGACATGATAGGCCTCTCTGGCGGGATAGATATCGGAAAAACCGTTCCCGGCATATATCACCCGATAGCCCTGCTCCTGAAATGACCTGAGATAAGCTTCCTTAAACCTATCCTCCAACCGGTTACCCCGGGGACCCAGGTACCGAGCTTCGATACCGCCAGAGCCAAACCGGGTTGTCGCGGCAAACACCCTGATACCATCGACACCAATATCATTCAAAATTGTCCTGATGTAGAAGTCCAAGCCGTTACTGACAATGACGAACTCGAAGCCCTTGCGGTGGCAACAGGCCAGTAAATCATGAAACCCAGGGCGTATCCTGGCCCTATCCCTGACAAATCTGACTAGCGTCTGCTCGTCGGCCTTAACCGTGGTGAAAGCCCGGGTATTAAAATGAGCAACCGTAATCTTACCCTCTCGATACTGTTCCAGCAGCTGCTTCCAGCCCTGGCTACCGAAAGCGTCCAGTATTAGAAAGCTCACATCCTCTGGAGTTATGGTACCATCAAAATCACACTGAAACAGGGTTCTCATCCTCTATCACTACCTCTTCGCCAGAGATAACCAACCACAATAACGAAAGACCTTCAGGTGAGCCAATGAAGCCACCACCCCACACTGGCTAACGTTTACATACCCTCGGCCTGAGTCTCAGCCTCAACTCGATGTAGCTTATCCGGACTCTCAATACGATCGATAAATAAGACACCGTTGAGATGATCAAGCTCATGCTCCAGAGCCTGAGCCAGAAGACCGGTGGCCTTAATCCTGACCCTCTTACCCGTCCGGTCCCAGCCCTTGACGGTAACCGAAACTGACCGCTTAATATGCCCGGCATAGCCGGGGACGCTAAGGCAACCCTCCAAGACCTCACGCTCCCCGGTGCGCTTTACTATCTCCGGATTGACCACCGCAATCGGCTCCTCATCCGGTAGCTGAACTACTATCACCCGCAGCGAGACACCAATCTGAGGTGCCGCCAAGCCCACGCCACCCACCTGCCGCATCGTCTCCAGCATGTCGTCAATGAGCCGCTGAATCGAGCTATCCACGGCGGGTACTCTCTTTGCTTTCTGCCTTAAAACCAGGTCATTCGGAAGGCAACATATTTTACGGACTACCATGATGCTACCCACCCTCTAGCGACTGCAGCGTCATATCTTAATAACCATTTAACCGTTACTGACATTAATAGTCTACACACGACCCCTAACATAATAACAGATTTCGATTGCTGGCTCCAACACGACAAGGCATAACCTCTTCG
>CAZHRO010000011.1:0-11726 GCA_964535045.1 uncultured Dehalococcoidales bacterium
GACCCGCGAGATAAAGGAGCTCGGCCCGAGTAGACTTTTTACTGATGAGAGATGGCAGAGTGGAACAAAAACTGCGCCGTGAGGCTAAAGAGCTACTCGAGCAGGGCAGAGTTGACTACATTATCGGCTTTGAAAACGGTAGCTTGAAGTTCACTACCACCCCGTTAATAACCAGCGATAAAGCTGAGACCGATCGCCTGGTGATTAACCCTTTCGTGGTGAATAACCTCAGCGTTTATCTTCCTGAGCTCAAGGGGAGGGTTGGTATTGTTGCTAAAGGGTGCGACAGCCGCTCCATCGTCAGCCTGATGCAGGATAACAAGGTAGCACGGGAGGACGTTGTCATCATCGGTGTGCCCTGTTCCGGCATCATTGATTTGGCTAAGGTGGAGGGGTTGGTGGGGAAGGCTCGGGATGAGATAGATGATATTACCCGTGATGGAGATAAAGTCTTAGTAACGGTTAATGGCGATAAGGAAGAATTCCCAGCCCGAGAAGCCCTTTTTGATAACTGTCTTGCCTGTGAACAACCCACTCCTCGGGAGTGTGACATCCTTCTCGGTGAGCCGACCTCAGCGGTTGGTGATGAAGAGAAGACCGGAAGTCAGGTAAAGATAGATAGCCTGAAGGCTATGAGCTCGGGTGAGAGGTGGGCATTCTGGCAGGGCGAGTTTAGCCGCTGCATCCGCTGCTATGCCTGCCGTAATGTATGCCCGGCCTGTTTCTGCGAGCGCTGCTTTGTTGAGGAGACGGAGCCGCCCTGGGTGCTGGCGGTACCCCGCTGGCAGGATAACCTGATGTTTCAGGTAATTAGAAATATTCATGTGGCGGGCAGGTGCACCGACTGCGGCGAATGTGAGCGCGCCTGCCCGGTTAATATTCCGCTTAGAAGCTTGACCCGGGAGATGTATGATATAGTCGACGGGCTCTTTCACTATAGGGCGGGTATGGATAAAGAGGCACCACCCCTCCTGGCTTGTTATGAGGCTACTGATACCGAGGATTTCATCAGGTAGAGGCGATGACAGCTGAGAAAATAAGCAAGCAGGATATGGCTGAGCTTCTCGGCGTATGGGCTCAGGGGTTCAGTGTTTTTGTGCCTTCACGAGATGAAGGCGTGGCCAAATGGGCCCGGTGGGATGGTGAGGATATAGGTTTTCTTGACTGGTATCGGAATACGGTGGTGCCGCCCAAGGCTCTCTTTTTCCCGCCGCTGGAGGCGATGTTCAGCTTCCGAAAGGATAGAGACGGCTACCAGGTGGAGCTACCGCCAGCAACAGCCGATAAGTGGCTTATCTTCGGTATCCGGCCCTGTGATGCTAAAGCACTGGCCGTTCTGGATATGACCTTTAAGGATGCCTATGAAGACCCTTACTACCTTGCCAGAAGAGAGAACGGGGTGCTGGTGGGGTTAGGTTGTACGAATCCCGCGGAAAGCTGCTTCTGCACTTCTCTGGGGGGTAGCCCCACCGAGTCGGCCAATGTTGACCTGATGCTTATTGATATCGGTGATGAATTCCTGATGGAACCGGTTACCGATAAAGGTAAGGAGCTGCTTTCCAGGGCTAGTCTGGCTCAAGCGGTGACTAAGGACGACGAAGCTCGTGCCCGAAAGGCAAAGGAGCTAGCCCGCAGCAAGGTAACGAGGGAGCTAAATATTGAGGGTATCTCGGAGAAGCTGCGGGCCGGCTTTGAGGATAAGGATTTCTGGGAGAGGGTGGCGGCCAAGTGCGTAAGCTGCGGTATCTGCACCTTCCTCTGTCCGACCTGCTACTGCTTTGATATCTGTGATGAGCTGGTCGGTAGGAGTGGTGCGAGGTTCCGGAGCTGGGATAGCTGTGCCTTTCCCCTCTATACCCAGATGCCGATGGAGAACCCCCGGGAGGAAAAGTGGCGTCGGCTGCGGCAGAAGGTGTGCCATAAATATGAATTCTACCCGATGAATTTTGGGGTCATTGCCTGCACTGGCTGTGGGCGCTGTATTCGCCTGTGCCCGGTGAACTGGGATATTACCCGGGTGCTGGCTAGCCTCCCGGCTCAGGAGCAGGTTAGGCTGGAGAGGTAGTAGATGACAGTTAGCAATACTAGCCACCGACCGAAATTCCTAGCCGAAGGGAATGTCTATCTCCCGCATCTGGCAGTAATCGAGAGAATAGTTGAGGAGACCGCTGATACCAAGACCCTTCACTTTAACTTTAGGGATGAGAAGCTCCGTGAGGAATTTACTTTCCAGTCGGGGCAGTTCTGTCTCCTTTCCGTCCTGGGCGTTGGCGAGGCCCCCTTCTGTATTTCCTCAAGCCCCACCCGAAGAGACCATCTGGAGTGTAGCATTCGCGCGGTAGGAAGGTTGACGCGGGCATTACACCGCCTCGGGGTGGGTGCCGAGATAGGCTTCCGGGGGCCCTATGGGAACTCCTTTCCGCTTGAGTTCCTTGAGGGCAAGGACCTCGTCTTTGTGGGGGGTGGCATTGGACTGGCGCCGCTGCGGTCTCTAATCTGGAATGTTATCGATAACCGGGAGAAATACGGCAGAGTAGATATTATCTACGGGGCACGCAGCCCGGCCGACCTGTGTTTCCGGTATGACCTTGAGGCGTGGGATAAGGATAAGACCGTAAGCTTGTTAACTACCGTGGATAAAGGAGACGAGGGATGGTCAGGCAGGGTGGGTCTGGTTCCGGTGGTGCTGGAGGAAGCGGCGCCCTCAGCGGATAATTCGGTGGCTATCGTCTGCGGCCCGCCGATTATGATACGGTTTACCTTTCCGGCACTGGAAAGATTGGGCTTTAGCCCGGAGCAGATGCTGACCACGCTGGAGAAAAGAATGAAGTGTGGCATCGGTAAGTGCGGGCGGTGTAATGTCGGCAATATCTATGTCTGCCGTGACGGGCCCGTCTTCAGCTTCGCCGAGATAAATAACTTCGTTTCCAGCGAGTATTAGACCAGCATACCCTCCATCTGAGCCACGATTTGCTCGTTGGTGAAGTGGCTTAAGGCTATGGCATCGCTCGGGCAGCCGCTAACGCAGGCACCGCACCCTTTACAGAGCGCCTCGTTGACCCGGCATACCTCTTTCTCCTCATCAAAGCTGATGGCGTGATAGGGACAGATAGGGATACAGAGCTGGCAGCCGGAGCAGATTCTCTCGTCGATAACTGCCGTGGCGGCCTCAATCTCGACCTCGCCCTTGCTAATTAGAGCCAGCACCCGGGCGGCGGCGGCGGAAGCCTGGGCGACGGTATCGGGAATATCCTTGGGCCCCTGAGCACAGCCAGCGATGAAGACACCGTCAGTGGTCGTTGCTACCGGGTCCAGCTTGGGGTGCCTTTCCAGGAAAAAGCCGTCGGCGCTGCGGCTGATGTTAAACATTCGAGCCACTCTGTCTGCATCAGGCTGTGGCTCAAGAGCCACACAGAGGATGACCATATCTACCGGCACCCTGGTTACGGCACCCAGCAGGGTGTCCTCAGCGACGACAATCAGTTTCCCCTCTTCCTCATCACTTATCGCCCGGTCAGTGACCTCGCCCACCTTGCCCCGGATGAAATTGATTCCCTCCCCGGAAAGGCGCTCGTAGAACTCCTCGTAGCCCTTACCGAAGCAGCGCATATCTATGTAGTAGTCGTACACCTCGGCGTCCGTCTTTTCTTTTATCAGGTGGCCGTACTTCGGGGCATACATGCAGCATACCCGGGAGCAGTACTCGTGATAGTTCTTATCGCGGCTGCCCACGCAGTGGACAATCGCCACGCTCTCAGGAGTGGCGCCGTTCTTAAGTCGGATGTTGCCATCGGTAGGCCCCGAGGAACTCACCAGCCTCTCAAACTCGAGGCTGGTGATAACGTTATCCAGCCGTCCGTAGCCATACTGGGAAATAGGGGTCGGGTTAAAGACATCATAGCCGGTGGCGAGGATTATGGAACCAACCTCTAGCTCAATAATTTCGTCCTTCTGTTCAAAGTCAATCGCTTTTCTCTCGCAGACCTGCTCGCAGAGGCGGCACTTGCCTTTGAGGAAATAGGCGCAGTGTTCGGTGTCGATGACCGGGATATTGGGTACGGCCTGGGCAAAGGGGGTGTAGATGGCTTTTCGCTTGCCCATTCCCGCATCAAACTCGCTATCTACCTTCCAGGGACACTTCTCCTGGCACAGGCCGCAGCCGTTACATTTTACGGCGTCAACATACCTTGCCTTCTTCCTGATTTTGACCTTGAAGTTGCCGATATAACCGGAGACCTCCTCAACCTCGCTGTAGCTCATGAGTTTGATATGGGGGTGGGAGCCTACCTGGGTCATCTTCGGCGTCAGAATACAGGATGAGCAGTCCAGGGTGGGGAAGGTCTTATCCAGCTGAATCATGTGCCCGCCGATACTGGGCTCCCTTTCCACCAGATAGACGGTGTGTTCCGCATCGGCAATCTCCAGGGCGGCTTGAATGCCAGCAATACCGCCGCCGACTACCAGGGTACTGGGATTGATGGACACCATTCTGGCTTCTAAAGGCTGGTGATAGTAAACTCGCCTCACCGCGGCGGCAAGCAGGGCTTTGGCTTTCTCGGTGGCCAGTTCTTTGTCTTCAGTTACCCAGGAGCAGTGCTCGCGAATATTGGCGATTTCAATTAGGTAGGGGTTTATCCCGGCCTCCTCAAGCACGCGGCGGAAGGTGGCTTCGTGCATCGTTGGTGAGCAGGCGGCGACCACGATACGGTTGAGGTTGAACTCTCTGATATCGTTCTTGATAAGCTCCTGACCCGGGTCGGAGCACATGAAGACATAGTTGCGAGCCAGTACCACCGCCTCTAAATCACGGGCAAACTCGGTAACCCCGGCGACGTCCACGGTACCGGCAATATTGCTCCCGCAGTGGCAGACGTATACCCCGATTCTGGGCTCACTTCCCATGTTTACCTCGCTCAACAGTTCTTTAACCAGATAGGGTTAGCCCTGGCTACAGTGCCTCCTGGACTAACTCGGCGATGTCCCTGACCCCGATGGCATCGCTCTTATCTAGGGTTACTACGCTGTCATCAAGGTTGAGCATGCAGTAGGGGCAGGCTACGGCGAGAACGTTAGCCCCTGAGGCCAGAGCCTGCTCTACCCTGATATCGGAAAATCTCTCCCCGCTTCTGGTTTCCATCCAGATTCGTCCACCGCCGCCCCCGCAGCACAGGCTGTTTTCCCGGTGGTCGGGTAGTTCAATCAGCTCAAGACCGGGGATGCTCTTCAGCACCGCGCGGGGCTCATCGTAGATATCATTGTGGCGCCCCAGGTAGCAGGGGTCGTGATAGGTAACCTTTAAGTTTACTTCTCTGGTGAGTTTTAGTCTTCCCTGCTTAATCAGTTCGAGCAGGTATTGAGTGAAATGCATAACCTCAAAATTCCCTCCGAGAGCGGGATATTCGTTCTTGAAGGTATGATAGCAGTGTGGCGAGGAAACAATAATCTTCTTAACCCCGAATTCTTCAAAAGTACGGATGTTTTTCTGAGCCAGCCCTCTAAAGACAGCTTCATCACCGGCTTTACGCACGCTCTCGCCACAGCAGGTTGCCCGGTTACCGAGGATACCAAAATCCACCCCGGCTTTTTTCAGGATGCTTACGGTAGCCAGGGCGACTCTCTGGACGGAGTGGTCATATTCCGGGATACAGCAGGGGAAATACAAAACCTCGGTTCCCTCGGTATAGAGCTTCACATCGAGGTCCTGTGCCCAGTTGGCGCGCCTGTCCTCGGGTTCGCCTAGTGGATTACCCACCCCTGAGATATTCTTGATGGTGATGCGGAGTGAGTCGGGAACCCTGGCGATGCCCAGCTCAGTAACTGCCCGGCGTAGCGCCCGCATCACATCTATTATTTCCACACCGCGCGGGCAGCGCTTAACACAGTTGTTGCAGGTAGCACACAGCCACACGGCCTCGTCTTCAAAATCAATTAGACCCAGCTGTCCCTGGTGCATGATGCGGCGCACGATAAAGTCTCTCACCCGGTTCCAGGGGCAGACCGCCGTACAGGTGCCGCACTGATAGCACAGCTTGAGGATTTCGCCACCTTCCTCATTTACAATGTCGACCGCTTCCTTAAGTGGAGTTACCGGTGTCATGTTTTCTCACCTCTAGACCACACTTAACTTAAGCCGGGCTCGCCATTACGTTAAACTGAGGGGGTTCAGTCTTGAGATACTGTTTGCTTGCGGCGCCGACGAGCCGGAGGGGGATAGTTTCACGACAACCTATCTTTTGTGTAATTATACGTCAGAGGGGCAGAGTCTATCAAACTTATTGTCGGGGCTTAGCAGGTCATATTGTATAAAGTGGCGGTAGATGCTATTATGAGATAATTTGGGTGCGGTGATTTCTTGAGTTAGAGCAAAAGCTTTACTGTTTAAGCGGGGTGTCTGTTTCCTATGGCTCAGAAGGTTGCTATTGTTACCGATAGCAGTGCCTGCATTCCCGGCGAACTGGTGGAGCAATATGGCATCGGCTTGGTACCACTGAACATTATCTTTGGTGATAAGACCTATCGGGATGGGATAGACATTAGCCCCACGGAGTTTTACACTCGGCTCCGAGAAGCGAAAACACTTCCCACGACGTCACACTCCTCACCCGGAGCCCACCTTGAGGCTTATCGGGAAGCCAGCCAAAGCGCCCCTAATATTCTCTGTATCACTATTTCTGCTAAATTCAGCGGGCAGGTTAACTCGGCGCAGGTAGCTGTTGAGCTCGCCAGAGAGTCTCTTCCCGGAGTGGTAATTGAGGTTCTTGATTGTGCTACCGCGGCCGCGGCTCAGGGGCTGGTTGTCCTGGCGGCGGCGAGGGAAGCTGCCTCGGGGCAGGGCTTGCCTGGGGTGGTGGCGAAAGCCAGGAGCGTAGCCGAGCGTGTGCACCTGATAGCGATGGTAGATACCCTTAGCTATCTGGTCCGGGGCGGTCACGTACCGAAGGCAGCGGCCTGGGCTAGCTCAGTGTTTAGGATTAAGCCCCTGCTCGCTCTTAACGACGGTGATGTTCGTCCCTTGGCGAATACTCGAACTACGCCCCGGGCCATCGACCGCATGCTGAAGATAATGAAGCAGAGTGTGGTCGGGGGGCAGCCGCTCCACGTCGCGGTGATGCATGCTGATGCTCTGGATAACGCTATCCGGCTGAGGGAGCGGATTTCCTCCCGTTTTGACTGTACCGAGCTCTTCATTACCGAGTTCACCCCGGTAATGGGGGCTCACATTGGTCCGGGACTAATTGGCGTTGCCTTCTATAGCGGCGGTTAGGGATTGAGTAGTTGTCCCTTAGCTAAAGAGAGAAACTGGAAATTGTTACCCCCCTAGCGAAGTACGGATGAAAACTCTATAATTAAGGGTGTGGAACAGCCTGAAACTGCCTCCGATGCCAAGCAACTGGTTGAGACCCTAGGGCAGTTGCCTGAACCTGTAGCTGAGCCTTTCCTGATTGTGGTCAGCGGCTTACCGGGAACTGGCAAGTCCTATTTCTGTCGCCAGTTGGTTCAGAAGTTACCGGGAGTTATTCTGGAAAGTGACTACCTGCGGCGGGTACTTTTCCCAGCACCAGATTATAGTGCTGCCGAGAGCGCGCGACTTTTCCGTGCCTGCCATCTCCTTATTGAGAGGCTACTGAAGAAGGGTATGCCAATCATCTTCGATGCGACCAATCTATCCGAGCATTATCGCGAACGCCTCTACAGCATTGCCGAGCGTTTGGGTACTCGGCTGGTGCTGGTACGTGTTGAAGCACCCCCTCAGTTGGTATACCATAGGCTTAAGGGAAGGGAGGCAAGCTCAGAGGGTAACTCGGATGCTGACTGGGCAGTTTACCAGAGGATGAGGCCGCGGGTTCAGAAAATTCGTCGTCGTCACTATGCGGTGGACACTTCCCGGGATATTACTCCGGTGATAGCCAAAATTTTGAGGGAGATCAATCGGTAGTATAAGGAGGTCAGGTTGGAATTTAAGTTTGTAGTCGGCAAGATTGATGAAGTTAAGGCGGGTGCCATACTCGTTAACTTCTTTGAAGGGACGGAGCGCCTTGAAGGTGAAATAGCTGCCGTGGATAGGGCTTTGGACGGAGCTATTTCCGAACTCGTGAGTCAGGGTGAGATTAGGGGTAAGCTTAATGAAGTTACCATTATTCACAGCCTGGGCAAGCTGGCGGCGGCTCGGGTGGTGGTTATCGGCTTGGGTAAAAAGGAGGAACTGTCACGGGACAGGATCTGCGGTGCCGTGGCGGAGACCTGCCGGCTATTGAGGCAGAAGGGTTCGGAGAGTGTTGCTACCATTGCTCAGGGGGCGGGAGTTAACGCTATAAGCTTGGAGACTTCGGCTCAAGCCGTTACCGAGGGGGCTCTGCTGGGTCTTTATACCTTCCGTCGGCACCTGACCAGGGAAGCTGATTACGGCGAGATTAAGGAGTTTACCATCGTGGGTGCGGGTCGGGCTGAGCTTCAAAGTCTAGAGGCCGGCTGCCAGAGGGGCAGGATAGTGGCTGAAGCCACTAATCTGGCCCGTGATATGGTCAATGAACCAGCTAACTTTATGACGCCCATCATAATGGCGGAGGAGGCAAAAAGGCTGGCACAGAGTTACGGGCTTGAGTGCCACATTCTGGAGCCGGCTGAGATGGAGGAGCTGGGTATGGGGGCACTGCTTGGGGTGGCTCAGGGAAGTAAAGAGCCACCCCGATTAATCGCTCTCTATTATCGGGGGATTGATTCTCCCGGGATAGACCTGGCCCTGGTGGGTAAGGGAATTACCTTTGATTCCGGTGGTATTTCCATAAAGCCCTCGGAGAAGATGGGTGAGATGAAGGGAGATATGGCCGGGGGTGCGGCGGTAATAGCGGCGATGGTGGCTCTGGCTCAACTCAAACCCGGTGTTAATCTGGTGGCACTCATCCCGGCTACGGAAAATCTGCCCAGCGGTAGTGCCCTGAGGCCGGGTGATATCCTTACCGCGATGGGAGGCAGGACCATCGAGATTATTTCTACTGATGCCGAGGGACGCCTGATCCTCGCCGATGCTCTGGGTTATGCGGGTAAACTTAAGGCAAAACGCATGGTTGACGTTGCCACACTGACCGGGGCCTGTCGTATCGCCCTCGGTGATGTCTGCAGCGGTGCCTTTGGTAATAACCAGGAGCTTATTGACGGGGTAATCACCGCTGGGGCTGAGGCGGGAGAGCTTATCTGGCAGCTGCCGATGTATGAGCAGTATAAGGAGCAGAACAAGAGTGACGTTGCCGATATCAAGAATAGTGGAGGCCGTTACGGCGGTGCCATCACCGCCGCTCAGTTCCTGGCTGAGTTTGTCGGCGGTACCCCCTGGGTTCATCTGGATATTGCCGGTACCTTCTTGAGTGACAAGGAGCGCGCCTGTCTGGTTAAGGGTGCCACCGGCGTACCGGTGCGCACGCTGGTGAACCTTGTTATGTCTCTGGCCAAAGAGAAAGTAATTAATAAGGATTAGCATCATATAGAAAAAGATTATAGGAGGGCAGGTTAATGACAAAGGTGGGTGTCATTTTATCAGGCTGTGGGATGTATGACGGTAGCGAGGTTCACGAGGCTACCCTGACGCTGTTCTTTCTCGACCGGGCTGGAGCTGAGATAATCTGCATGGCACCGGATATCAGGCAGGTCGAGGTTATTGACCATGTGACCGGTAAGCCCACCGGTGAGGAAAGAGACGTGTTGCTTGAGGCCGCTAGAATAGCCCGGGGTGATATCAGGGATATCGCGCAGGTCGGGGCAAGCGACCCTGATGCTCTTATCTTACCAGGGGGGCTCGGGGCCTCTAAAAACCTGTGCGATTTTGCCGTAAGAAGGGCGGACTGTAGGGTGAATCCCGAGGTAGAGAGACTGATAAGGGAGATGCATAAAGCCGGAAAACCGATGGGCTTTATCTGTATTGCCCCGGTTATTGCGAGTAGGGTTTTGAGGGCGAAGGTGACCATAGGCACCGCTAAAGGTGTTGCCGCTGCGATTGAGAGGATGGGGGGTAAACATATTGTTTGTGCGGTTGATGAGATTGCCGTCGATGAGGAGAAGAAAGTGGTTTCCACCCCGGCCTATATGCTGGGTCCTACTATCTCCAGGATTGCGCTGGGCATTGAGAAGCTGGTAGGTAAGGTTCTTGAGCTGGCTTAGTGAGAATGATTTATTTCTTAAAAACGGTGGCTCATGAGTTGTAGGTTAGATGATGGGGTTTCACTAAGCTAATTATGGTTATTGACTGCTGTGGTAAAATATAGTATTAGCGTTTGAGTGGCTGAGCAGCGTAACTTGGATATAGGTGGCATCGTTCTTGCTGGTGGTCGTGGCTTGCGTCTGGGGCGAGATAAAGCGTTGGAGACTGTTGGCCCGGAGAGTCTGCTGGAGAGGGTTCTATCCCGGCTCAGCTTTCTTGACAGGGAGATTCTCCTAGTTACTGCGGGGGAACTGTCTTATTCTCGGCTCAATATCCATCCCAGATTGAGAGTAGTAAGTGATATTTATCCCGGCCGGGGCCCCTTAGGAGGTATCTATACTGGTTTAAGGCTATCGACTTCGTTCTATAACCTGGTTGTGGCGTGTGATATGCCTTTCTTAAACAGTGCTTTACTGAATTACATGATAGAGGTTGCCGGCGGTTTTGACCTGGTGGTTCCCCAACTTGGAGATTTGGTCGAACCCCTGCACGCTGTTTACTCGAAGGGCTGTCTTAAGACGGCAGAATCTCTGCTTGGGCAGGGGAGGCTGGGTGTTAGGGAGGTCTTTAGTCAAGTTAGGGTAAGGTATGTGGAGACCGAGGAGATAGACCGCTTTGACCCAGACCACCTTAGTTTTTTCAATATTAATGCTAAATCTGATTTGGCAAGGGCTAGGGACTTAATGGGGGATAGAATATGATAAGTGTTGAAGAGGCCCTGGATAGAATCCTTGGCTATGTCCGGGTTCTAGGTGAAGAAGAGAGCCCTATTCTGGACTCTCTGGGACAGGTTCTGGCGGAGGATATACGTTCTTCGATTAGCGTTCCTCCACTCGATAATGCGGCTATGGATGGTTATGCCGTGAGGTCTGAAGACACCCGTGGGGCTAAGGAGATGTCACCGCGCCTGCTGCGGGTGGGTGATAAGGTGGCGGCGGGTGAGGTTTCTGGCTACGAGGTGGTAGCCGGTACGGCGGTTCGTATTATGACGGGGGCTCCAGTACCCAGGGGGGCTGATGGTGTGGTGAGGTTTGAGGATACCGACGAGGCTACCCGTGCTGCGCCTTCTGATGAGATAGGGGTCTTAAAGGAGATAGAGCCGGGCTTGAACATCCGCCGGGCGGGGGAGGATATCGCTAAAGGGAGCCTGGTACTGGGAAGGGGTGTCGTAATCGGTCCCGCGGAGGTTGGAGTTCTGGCATCCCTGGGACGGAAGACGGTGCGGGTCATCCGCCGACCCAGAGTGGCTATTCTGGCCACCGGGGACGAGCTGGTTGATGTTGGTGAACCCCGGCCATCGGGTAAGATATATAACAGCAATAGCTACAGTCTGGCGGCTCTGGTTAAGTACCTTGGTGGTATCCCCCGGATACTGGGTATTGCCCGGGACAGCGAAGATTCGGTGGTTGCCAGTCTCCGTCACGGGCTTGAGGCTGACATGCTGCTGACCAGTGGTGGGGTCTCCGTTGGGGACTATGACGTTGTCAAGGACGTGCTGGCGAAACAGGGTGAGATTAGCTTCTGGTCAGTTCGT
>CAZHRO010000012.1:0-11482 GCA_964535045.1 uncultured Dehalococcoidales bacterium
CATAGTCAAGGCTAACTACCGCCAGCCTGAAACCGTCGGCGCTTACCAGAATTAGCTTAATCCGCCTTTTGCCATATTCTGCGGTAACGAAAGATGCTCTGAAGGGCCAAATGAGATGGGCAATGGCCCGGCGGTTCGATATGAGTCTTTAGTGGCTGCCGAGCCTGGATTCGAACCAGGGCTTAAGGATCCAAAGTCCCCCGTGCTACCACTACACAACTCGGCATAGCCGATGATAATTTCAACTTCGGCAGACCTATAGTGCCGAAGGTCGGACTCGAACCGACACGGAGATTGCTCTCCAACAGTTTTTGAGACTGCCGCGTCTACCCATTCCGCCACTTCGGCATGAGCGAAAGACAAGATTCAACTCGCGACCTCTCCCTCGCCAAAAAGTGTTCCCGGAGTAGATATAGCGTACCATTCCAGGCTGCTACGCTTCTACCTCAAACTTAGTGGTATGGTTCGTTCGAATTTCATTGGTGCCGAGGCTCAGAATCGAACTGAGGACACGCGGATTTTCAGTCCGCTGCTCTACCAACTGAGCTACCTCGGCACTGAAGCTAACTTTCCAAAAATTGGCGACAGAATTTTTATCTACTCCGGCAGGCAACACCCCATCCAGTAGCACCACAACTGCCTCTTGTAACCCCTCTATTATATGAGAGTAAGTATCCATTGTAAAGACTTCCCAAGTAGAGACTCCCCAAACTCGCCCGGCTGACACCCACCTTTAAGATTCCACAGAAAATAGCATCGATGTCACCACTTATCGAGGCATCTCAAGTCGCAACATTCCTTGATTACGAACCGCGAGCAATAGTATAATGCTATCGTAGCTCAACTTGGCGGAGAGGCTCCCGGTACTCATGGTGGCTTACTTAACGCCTTATTTGGCTCGGATTAAATTTTAATCATAATCAAGGGGGAAACAGGAAATGAAACTAAGTGGAAAAGTAGCGTTGGTAACCGGCGCCGGCTCAGGAATGGGACGCGCCATAGCCGTCTTGTTCGCCCGAGAAGGTGCTAAGGTTTCCGTGGTGGACATAGATTCAGATCGAGGTCAAGAGACGGTTGATTTAATTAAGCAAAATGGCGCTTCGGGGCAGTTCATCGGTGCCGATGTGGGCAAGGCATCAGAGGTCGAGCAGATGATTAGGAAGACAACCGACATTTACGGCAAGCTTGATATCCTAGTTAATAACGCCGGCGTCCCGATGGGGCCTACCCCAATTGAGGAAGTCGACGAGAACCTGTACGACAGAATAATGGCGGTTAATGTAAAAGCCATATTTTTATCAGCCAAGTATGTCGCCCCCATAATGAAGAAACAAGGCGGTGGCGTGATGATTAATATAACCTCCATCGCAGGCGTAAGACCCCGCCCCGGTTTGAATGTCTACTGCGCTTCTAAAGGCGGAGCCATTGTGCTAACAAAAGCTCTGGCGATAGAACTGGCCTCTGATAACATCAGGGTCAACTCCATCGGTCCGGTGGCTGCCGACACCCCGATGCTGGCCAAGTTTATTGGTGAAGACAGGGATTTTGAGACGGGCAGAGCAAAGTTCATCGCCACCATTCCGCTGGGCCGGCTGGCCAGCCCCGAGGATATTGCCTATGCGGCATTGTATCTGGCATCTGATGAAGCTTCACTGGTTACCGGGGTGAATCTAGAGGTGGACGGCGGGCGGGGTATTTAGCCAGTCAGCCTTCCACCGCATAAAGGGTGGTGAAAGAATTAACGCCTCTTCAAGAAAGGTATTAACCCATGTCAAACTCGAACCAGGACTCATTTGATAAGCAGTTACTGAAAGAACGGGTCTCTTCACTATTGAGAGAAAGAGTCTGCACCACCATATCTCCCGATGTGATGTATCTCATGAAAAAAGCCTACTCCGAGGAGACCTCTAGCAGTGCTAAAGAGATGCTAAAGACCCAGATTGAGAATGTTGCCATGGCAGAAAAGCAGATGAAGCCGGTCTGCCAATCCCCAGGCTTTCCTACAGCTTATATCAGATATGGCAACTGTGCCAACATTAGCGAACTTACAGACGTGTTACGAGCGGAGATAGTAAGTGCAACCCAAGACGGCTTTCTGAGACCCAGCATGGTGCACCCCCTCACCCGCAAGAATACCGGTGATAACTCCGGCATCGGCGTACCCAATATCGAGCTTGAGCATGATTCGACTCTTGACTTCCTTGAAGTCATCATCAGTTTTAAGGGCTGTGGTGCCGAGCTGGGTAATGCCATCAAAATATTTACCCCAGCCCAGATTGGTGAGGCTGCCAGAGGGTTAAAGGAATTCGTGATTGATACCGTAATTAAGGCCGGGGGCAAGCCGTGCCCACCATTTGCTCTAGGTATCGGTATTGGGGGGCAGATGGATGTTGCCGCCAAGCTGAGCCGCCGCGCCGTAAGCGTTAGAAAATGGACCGACCGTAACCCTGACCCCGAACTTGCCCGGATGGAGGAAGAGCTGCTGGGCATGATTAACGAGCTGGGTATCGGTCCCGGTGGTATTGGGGGTAGAACAACGGCTCTCGCCGTTAAGATAGGGATGAGCCATACCCACACTGCCATCTGCCCGGTGGCCGTGAATTTCTATTGCTGGGTTGCCCGGAGGGGCGGAATAAGAGTCTACCCCGATGGCCGGACGGAGTATCTTTTCGACAAGGAGGCTCGCCCATGAAGGCAGTGAACCTGTCAACACCGATACCAAGGGAAGAGGTACTGAAGCTAGATGCTGGCGATGTGGTTTATATTAGCGGAATAGTATATACGGCTCGGGATATGGCTCACCTCAGACTGCAAAAACTCCTGCGCGATAAGAAAAAGCTACCCGAAGATTTTAACGGCGGCGTTATCTTTCATGCTGGCCCCGTGGTCAAGAAAGAGAATGGCACCTGGAAAATCTGGGTTATCGGCCCGACCACCAGCATCCGAATGGAGCCTTATGCCGAGATGGTCGGGGAGCTCGGCATAAGAGCCATCGTGGGCAAAGGTGGTATGGGAGAAGGCACTATTCAGTCCTTAGCCCGGTATGGCAGTGTATACCTGCTGGCAGCCCCAGGGTGCGGGGTCGTGCACTCCGGAGCCGTCAGGAAGGTTTTGCGCGTCCACTGGCTTGAGGAACTGGGGGTGCCGGAAGCAATCTGGGTACTGGAAGTCAGCCAGTGGGGACCGCTTGTCGTCGGCATGGATTCTCACGGGAGGAGCATCTTCAAAGATATTGCCGAGAAAGCAGCCTCGCTTAAAGAACAGTGGTTTCCCAGATCCTCCTAGAACCAGATGCCTGGCGTAGAGGTCTTCTAGCCGCATATAATCTGGTTATAGTTGCCGGCTTCGCATCATCTAATGCCCGGTTGATTTCTGTCTAAGATGCTTTGCCGCTCGATAAACCTGCACCGCAACCATGCCGGCAACAAGCTTGGGAACCCACAGCCAGAAACCATTAAGCCCCAGGGCGAGAAACAAGGTGGGGTCTTCCACCATGCTGTGGTTAATGCCAACCGAAATATGAAGGCGCTCCAGTTCTTCCCCGGTCAACCCCTCTTTTTTAGCCTCTTCGACGATGACTGCCCCACCAAACATCAAACCGAAGACTGCCGCCGTCACCCACAGCGCTGAAGCCCGCTCGCAAAGCCCAAGCCCCTTCATAACAGGCTGGAAAAACCTGATCAGGTATTCAATCCAGCCCATTACCCTCAGCACTTCCAGTAGTATCATGATGCCCATAATGATGGCTAGAATCTTGAGCAGTAACCACCCCGTATCGGCCGCCCATGCCCCGAGAACCTCAAGAAAGGGCTGGGCAGCCATGAAATCAGCGGGCACATTAATGCTGGCCGTGGTGCCGGTAAAGAATTGTGAAATAACCAGTACGGTCAGAACGGCCGTGGCAATGCGGACTAAAGTTATCTTAGCAATGTGAATACCGGATCGATGCTGGATAAGCCCCTCGACAACGAGATTATGGGCAATCAGGCTGAAGACGGCAATCAGGGTCATCTGGGAAAGAGAGAAGGGGAGAACCGACATGATAGCAATGGTCGCATAATTCCCAATGAGCATGCCGCTAATAAGCGGCAAAGCAGCTTCACCCGGTAGATTAATTACTGCCACTAATGGGGCTAAAACAGGCTCCGCTCGATAGAGCAAACCACCCCACTGAACCAGAGTGACTACAAAGGAAGCCGGGACGAGTATCCTGCAGATCCAAAAAAAACTGCTCCATCCCCTCCTCGCCCCTGCCCGAAGACCACGCTTTAGCCTACCCTGAAAAGGAGCCATCATACACCCACTCCTTCGTAGTAACACCGCAAACGGCTATGATATGCTAAACCCGAGGTCCAGGAGCTTCATGTTAACTAACCAGCTTAATTTGTGCCGACTCTATAACCAATAATATTCGGGGCCAAAAATTACCCTGGAAGCGGCTAACCGAGCTAAGAAAAACGGGGGAACCCAGCCAGATAGCCAGTCTTCACCATCACCGTAAATGTACGGGGTAAACCCTGAGCTAGAGCCTGGCAGTAATACCCCCGTCAACGACTAAGGTAGTCCCGGTGATATACTTTGCCTCGTCTGAGGCCAGAAATAGAGCCGCATAGGCTACATCCCAGGCCTCACCCTGCTTCCCCATGGGACACAAGGCATCTCGCTTCCTTATCATCTCCGCAATGTCTCCCCCGTAGGTCTGCACCAGGGACGCAGTCACCATCGGAGTATTCATATAGCCCGGTAGAATAGCATTTGCCCTGATCCCCCTTGAGGCATATTGAATGGCTATATCGCGAGTCATGGCAACAATTCCTGCCTTGGACGCCGTATAGCTCACGGCTGGATACGGGGCACCAAGAGCGGCGATGGAGGAGATATTGACTATGGAACCGCATCCCTGCTTTTCCATATAAGGCAGCACATACTTACAGGTCAAGAATATACTCTTGAGATTAACATTCATCACCCTGTCCCAGCTTCCCTCAGCGGCTTCAACGGGGCCACCCGGCTCTACAATACCAACGTTATTATGTAAAATGTCAACCCTGCCAAAGGTCTCGATACACTTATCCACCATTGCTTTGCAATCAGCGGATTTGGTGACATCCGCTCTGAAGGCAATGCACTCGCCGCCTTTCTCACTGATAATACCAGCTGTCTCCTCAGCTGCCTTTAGATTAATGTCAGCCGCCATTACCCGGGCACCTTCCCGGGCATAGACTATCGCCGAAGCCTTGCCATTACCCACACCCGGGCCAATAGAGCCCGCTCCAGTAACAATAGCTACCTTCCCTTTCAGCCGGTCTCCCATCTATCCCATCTCCTCTCTTAAGTGAATAATATTCGATAATATTCTCTGGATAACCAGGGCTACGCTTCTAACGGAAGCCGATATGGTTAGATATACCTGCCCACTGACTGAGCAACTGCTCTGAGTTCTTCCATTAACTTAGTAAAATCCGACGGCGTGAGCGATTGAAGGCCATCCACCAGGGCCTCCTTCGGGTTGGGATGAACCTCAATGAGAAGGGCATCAGCCCCGGCAGCTACGGCCGCTCTAGCCATTGCCGGCACCAGCGAAAAGTGGCCGGCTGCGTGGCTAGGGTCAACCATTACCGGCAGGTGGCTAAATCTCTTGATTACGGGTATCGAACAAATATCCAGTGAAAAGCGAGCGCTATCCTCAAACGTCCTGATTCCTCTCTCGCAGAGAATAACCTGGTCGTTACCATTGGCCAGAACATAATCAGCCGCCGTAAGCCACTCGGTAACCGTGCACGAAAAGCCGCGCTTCAGAACCACCGGACAGCGGCACTGGCCAACGCTATTGAGCAACGCAAAATTCTGCATATTGCGCGAACCGACCTGCAGGATATCAGCATACCTGGCTACCAAACTAACATCGTGGGGGTCAACCACCTCAGTGACCACCGGGAGACCAAACCGCTCCCTCGTTTTGGCTAGTAGCTCCAAACCCTCTCTCTCCAGCCCCTGAAAGCTAAAGGGCGAGGTGCGCGGTTTGAAGGCTCCCCCACGCAGGATAAGCGCGCCAGCCCCCTTCACTGCCTCAGCCGCCTCCATAAGCTGCGACTCACTTTCTACAGCACACGGACCGGCGATAACGACGATTCGCTTGCCCCCAACCTCAACGCCATCAATAGTAACCACACTATCCTCGGGTCTGAATTCTCGCGAAGCCAGCTTATAAGGCTTCATAATTCGGGTTACACTCTCGACCCCGGGGAGCACGGCAAAGACATCGGTAGATAACTGACCGGTACTGCTGCCCAGTATGGCAACCACGGTTCTGTCAGTACCCACGTTCAACTGAACCTTAAGCCCCAAAGATTTAGCCCGCTCGATAACATCGTCCAGTTCCTTCTGGGTATTACCAGCTCTCATTTCAACAATCATAATATCTACCCCAATAACTTAATTAACAGGCAGGCTCCTTAACCAGCTCCTCCCTCCCTATCATCTTGGTTAACAGTATTACATATCTGGCCAGCAAGCAGTCAAACCCATCCCCCTTGATACCGAAAGAGCTATGGTATGAAGTCTGCCCCGACCTATCCCCTGAGTGCCTCCGGATTAATACAGTGCGGTGGAACCTGCCCCCGCAGTCCAGCGACGAGGTTTTCGACCGCCATAATAGCCATCCTGGTTCGAGTAGCAAAACTGGCACTGGCAATGTGAGGCGTAATTATTATATTGTCCAGATCTAGCAATGGGTCGTCGGGAAGAATGGGCTCAACCTCGGTCACATCAATAGCCGCGGCAAAGATTTGACGTGTCTTGAGTGCCTCGTACAGTGCCTTCTGGTCAACAACCGGGCCGCGAGAGGTATTAATAAAGACCGCCGTCGGTTTCATCAGGGCAAACTCAGCCGCCCCAATCAGGCGGCGAGTTTTAGGTGTTAACGGGACATGGACACTGATAAAATCAGCCCTGGAAAGTAGCCCGGTTAGCTCCGGTACATACTCCACACCGAGCCTGCTCTCCTCCTCATCACTCCGTCTTAATTCATCGTAATAGATTACCTTCATACTAAAGCCCTTAGCCCGCCGGGCCAACTCGGCACCAATACGCCCGAGACCAATAATACCCAGGGTAGCATGGTGAATGTCCTGACCCAACAGTATCATCGGACCCCAGGTTTTCCACTTCCCTTTCCTGGTATAACCATCAGCTTCAACCACACGCCGGGCCGCCGCCATAAGTAAGGCAAAGGCTAAATCGGCGGTGGTCTCGGTGAGCACGCCGGGGGTGTTGCCAACCACAATACCGCGCCGCGTCGCTTCCATAATGTCAATATTGTCATAACCTACCGCCAAGTTGCTAATCACCTTTAACCTGGGTGCCGCCGCCATAAGAGCCGCGTCAATCCTGTCCGTAAGCAGTGACAGTAAGCCGTCAACATCCGACACCTTCCCCAAGAGCACCTCATAGGGCGGGGGCAGCTCTTCCGGCCACACCTCCACCTCAGCCACACGACCGATTATGTCAAGGGCTTCCCGGACTATCATCCGGGTAACGTATACCTTTGGTCTAGTCATCTTTCACTCCTAATCTATCCACCGCTTACAGACGGCCAGCCCGGCTCCGAAGTCAGCCGAGCAGCTTCCGCATGCTCTCCGCCTGCTGGCGACACCAATCAGCGACGACGCGGACATCCCAGCCGATACAGAAATGCCTAACCCCCATTTCCCAGAATGGACTGGCTTGCTCAAAGCTGGCTAATTCCACCCGGGGAGCGATGCCCCTCTTCAGAGCTAGCTCTATCATATCCCGCTGTACTTTTTGTATTTCAGGACTCCGCATCTGCCCCGGCTTACCCACACTTATTGAGTAGTCACCGGGGCCAAACTGGACCATGTCCAGCCCCTCCACCGCCAATATCTCTTCCAAATTCTCGATGGCACCCTTTTTCTCAATCATAATGGCGATAACGACCTCGTCCATAGCCTTAACCCACGCCTCAGAGCACGGCTCGAGAACATAGCCGACGCTGCGCCGCATGCCGCAACCATGGCTACCACCCGCCTCGGGTGTCTCCGCCCTGACGAGCCGGACGCACTCCTCTACATCTTTCGCCGAGCGGCAGTCGGTAAAGAGCACATTCTGGATGCCGGCGTCCAGCGCTCTGGCCGCGATAAATCCCCTGCTCTGCTCTTCTACCTTCATCATTGATGACATAGTGGGGAACAGCTCAATTGCCCGACCAAAGTTATCCAGAAGCTCCAGACTGAAAGGGGAATACTCACCGACATACTCGATGTAATCAAAAACACCGGTCCGACCGATTATTTCTACCATTCCCGGCCAAGGACATACAACATGGGTACCCACGGTTGGTTTGCCCTCGTTCAAAAGCTCTCTGAGACGATTTCTCTTCATCCTCGTCCTCCTTAATCTCCCGTACCTGCTTTCCGCAAGCCAGCCCACCGCATCATAGTCTTCACTACTGCGACTTCAAAATCCGGCGAGCTGCAGAAATCGATAATCCTCCGTCCTTCCCTTCTACCCGCCGGCAGGCTTTCGGCATTAGTCCTCCTCTACCAGCTTCACTTTCGGCTTAACTCTCCCGTTGACCACGTTCCTGGGCCATCTCCCGCTGAGTACCCTGGCTGCCTCCTGCCCCACGCTTCTCCTTAGCCGCTCAAAGGAGGCGTCACAGTAACCAGCCGTATGCGGAGTAGCGATAACATTATCCATCTTGACTAGGGGATTATTCAGGTCAACAGGCTCCCTCTCAAATACGTCCAGTCCGGCACCAGCAATCCACTCCTCTTTAAGAGCCTTAATGAGCGCCGCCTCATCAACTACCGCCCCTCGCGCCGTGTTAATAAAATAGGCGGAAGGTTTCATCCGTCTGAATTCGGCTTCTCCAATTAGGTGCCAGGTTTCTTCATTTAAGGGTGTATGAACCGAGACAAAATCAGATTCCCTGAGTAGCTCGAAAAGACTCACCAGGGTTATCCCGTATTCCTCAGCCAGAGATTCAGCCACGTAGGGGTCGTAGCCCAATACTTCCAAGCCAAAGCACCGTGCCTTCTTAGCGGTCAGGCGCCCGATGTTACCGCAACCGATAATTCCCAGAGTCTGCCCGTGAATCGACCCCATCGGTGCCAGAATCTGCTTACACTCAGCCCAGCAATCCTGCTTCAGGCGGTTATTCAGCAAGACCAATTTTTTAGCAAGAGCCAGAAGCAGAGTGATGGCGTGGTTAGAGACCTCTTCAAGGCAAAAATCGGGGATATTGACCACCAGAATCCCGTTATCGGTGGCGGCATCAATGTCAATATTATCAAAACCAATCCCGTAGCGCACGACCACTTTACATTTTGGTAGCGCCTCCATAACCCGGCGGGTTATCCGAGCGGACACTACCAGTATGGCATCGGCATCTCTGGCTACCTCAATTATCTCGTCCCCGCTCGTGCACTCAGCACCTACCACCTCAGCATTAACCTTGGCCAGCTCCTCAGCCTCCTCATTTACGGGTAGGTCACCCGTCCCATCCACCCGTACCACCTTAAACTGCCTGGTCACTAACCAACTCTCCTCTCCCGACTAGGGCTTAATGGCATTAATAATATCCCGGTCCAGCCCTTTAAACTGAGAGAGCCATTCCAGCCTCTCCCGCTTTAAATCCTGTGAGATTCCCTCAATCTGCTCTTCGGAGTAGTAACTATCAATATCAAACCGCGCCAGGTCGATACCGGGAATCTGAGCCGGCACCTCGTAGCCCCAGTAGTCATCCTTCTGCCAGGTAATCGCATCACGGGCAAGCATCTCGACTATTTTCACCGAGTCCCTAACGGTTATCTTCTGCCCCCGGTCAGCACCGCCTACCTTCCCCGTGTTCAAGAGGAAACACTGGATGTCAGGATTATTCCTCAGGATGCTGAGAAAGGTGTTGCCCTCTTCCTCCTCCGAACCGACGATGAAGGGATTGGTGCCCACCACCCGGAGCGCCTTACCTGCCTGAGTTGGGTCACCGGCTGAGGTCTCCACCGACTCCCCGAGCATAAAAGCCGCCGCCGCCCACTCCGGAGACAGCCGCGCCACCGGCGGCAGGATATCAGAACGGCGGGTGATAAATATTACAAAGTTGACCTTCTCCAGGTCAATCGTGTCGTCGGTAAAGGCAATGTCTCGTCGCTTAACCATCGCCCTGCCGTTAGAGGTCAGCGTGGTGTCAAAGAAGTTGACCTTGCCCGTTTCGGGATCAACCGCGACATTCTCCAGTATGGCGCGGGGGCTTATCGCCGCCGCATATAAAAGTGGCTGCGAATCCGGTTCCAGTCCATCCGTTTTGAGATAGAAGGATTCCTCAGTGCCAATAGCACTGCCGTCAGCCCTCAGGATGACGACGTCATCCTGACGGATTATCACCCGCTCCGGTGGGCGCAGCCAGTGGGAGTGACAGGAGAGCGAGGTCTTGCCGGTACCGCTGAGACCAAAGAGAAGAAAGCCAAGCTCCTTGAGCTTTCCGTTCCGGAACACCCGCATAATCTTGCTGGCAGCATGAAGCCCGAGATTACCCTGCTTTTTAGCCCAGTACATCACCTGACGCAGCATCGCCTTTTTGTTTTCACCCTTATAGTCGCTACCCAGAATCAGGGTCAAGCCAGCTTCGGGAAAAACCAGGGTCCTCTTTTCCGGCCACTCAGCCACCGTAATGGTGACAAAATCAGGCTCGCCACCTTCAGAGGGAAACAGGGTATTCCCCCACATTAGCGGTATCCGGGGGTAATCAGCGGTAACATAGACCCGACAATGCCTCTTAAAGCCCGGGGTATGACACATGACGCGGTCAAGCTGTATCATTTCCTTATCTTTCAAATAGCGAAAGACATCGCGGACAAGCTGGTCATCCTCCGGGCTAAGCTCACCGGTGACGATCTCGGTGAACTTGGCAATTCTATTACGCACATTGGTAGTCACCGAGAGGCTGCCAAACTCGGTGATAACGCCACCCTTCTCAAATGCCCACTCCCGCAGGGTATCATCGGAGGGGTTATCAATTATCCTTTTCGGCTGAAACATCTCCAGATATCGGGCACAGATATCTCGCATATCACTCATAACATCACCCCGCTGAACCGGTGAAGCCAGTTTAATATTTTATAGCATACAACTTTTCCCGTCAGTCGACAAATCAGGTTGTAGTCATCGTCTTTTTTCTGTAGAGTACCTTCGATGATACGTATCTGCCAGCCCAGTGACAAGGAGAGGATATACTTCATTATCAATGAAGCCGCCAAAGCCTACGACGGGGTCATCCCACCATACCTGCTTTTCCAGCGATGGATGGTTGCCGGGGAAACCCCGTGCTCCCGGGCAGCATTAACCACCAGCATCCCCGATTCAACCTCTTCAAGAATGCGGAATATCTGCGCCCCGCTAGCACTACCGTTTGAGGGGAAAAGGCAAGCGGGTTGCGGTTAGTTTTTCTGGCCGCGGTCTGACACTC
>CAZHRO010000013.1:0-11262 GCA_964535045.1 uncultured Dehalococcoidales bacterium
GGGTAAACCTGGGCCGAAACATCTGGCAGAACGACCATCCAATCGCCATGATTAAGGCGATACGGGCCCTTGTTCACGAGAATGCTACGCCGGAACAGGCTCACGAGCTGTTTAATAACGAGAAGGGGACAAAAGCCCCGTGATTAGCTGTGGGCCGACTAAGATGCGGGTTGCGGTGTGGTATAGCAACCGCGATATTCGCCTTGAGGAGATACCGGTTCCCCGGATCGGTCCCGGTGAGTTGCTGGTGCGGGTGGAGGCCTGTGGTATCTGCGGCAGCGATGTTATGGAGTGGTATCGCCGTGACCGGGCGCCTTTGGTGCTGGGTCATGAGATTGGGGGACAGGTTGTCGCGGTCGGGGATGGTGTACTGAACTACAGGGAGGGTGACCGGGTCTCAGCGGCTCATCATGTGCCCTGTAATACCTGTCACTACTGCTTAAGTGGTCATCATACTGTCTGTGATACCCTCCGTAGGACAGATTTTGACCCTGGCGGCATGGCTGAATATGTGCGTCTATCGCCAATTCACGTTGACCGCGGGGTTTTCCCGCTGCCGGAAGAGGTATCCTATGAAGAGGCCACGTTTATTGAGCCGCTGGCCTGCGTTCTCAGGGGGCAGCGAATAGCAAACATGCACCCTGGAATTAGCGTCCTTGTCATCGGTAGCGGCATAATTGGACTGCTGCATGTGCAGCTGGCCCGTACTACGGGCGCCGGCAGGGTAATAGCGAGTGACATAAGTGAACATCGACTTGAGGCCGCAAGGCGGTTTGGGGCCGAGGCCACCATTCATGCTGAAGAGGACTTGCCTGCCCGCCTGCGTCAGGTCAATCAGGGCCGTCTGGCTGACCTGGTAATAGTATGTGCCGGTGCCCAAAGAGCTAATGTACAGGCGCTGGAGTCGGTAGAACGAGGGGGTACGGTTCTTCTCTTCGCGCCCACAGACCCCGGTGTTACCATTCCGGTTTCCATAAATGAGCTTTTCTTCCGCAATGATATCACGCTGACAACCTCCTATGCCGGGAGTCCGGCTGACTATCAAGCGGCACTGGAGTTGATTCGGGCAGGCGTCCTGCCGGTCCGTCAGATGATTACCCATCGGCTGAGTCTGGCCGAGGTGGGTTTGGGCTTTCAGCTTGTTGCTGAGGCCAAGAATTCCATCAAGGTGATTGTCGAACCTCAGAGGTAGAAGGCCATCTGACGGCAGTGGTAAATCCGGTTGACTTTATTTTATCCCTTGTGCTATTTTAGGTAGCGGAGTTCAATCAGAAAATAAGCGGAGAAAGGAGCTCGAGAGATGTAAAATGGGGGCCCGCTATCAAATAAACGAAAGGAGAATAGCTGATGGAAATTGAAAAAAAGAAACTACTGGATATGTACCGAATGATGGTCCGGATTAGGGTATTTGAAGAGAAGCTGGCTGAAGACTTTGCCGCTGGTAAAATCCCCGGTTTTGTTCACCTGAGTGTGGGACAGGAGGCTAACCCTACCGGTGTCTGTGCTAATCTGAGGCGTGATGACATTATTACCAGTAACCATCGTGGTCATGGACATGTGATTGCCAAGGGTGGTAATGGCTATGCGTTGGCACCGATGGTAGCCGAGATTTATGGTAAGGGCACCGGGGTGAATAAGGGTAAGGCTGGCTCTCAGCACCTCAGCGACCTTGAAATCGGTGTCCTGGTGGCTGAAGGAATTCAGGGTACGGCACTAACTCTGGCCGTCGGGGCTGCCCTCACCGCCCAAATGAAGGGTGTCGACCAGGTTGCGGTTGCCTTTATTGGTGATGGAACCCTTAATACGGGCAGGTTCCACGAAGGGATGAACATGGCTTCGGCCTGGAAGCTCCCGCTCATCTGCTATTGTGAAAATAATGTTTATGCTGAATCTACCAATATCTACGACTCGACAAACCTGACCGATATTACCGACCGGGCGGTTGCCTTTAACATTCCGGGTGTGGCTGTTGACGGTAATGATGTCCTGGCGGTATATGAGACAGTGGCTGAGGCAGTTGCCAGAGCCAGGAAGGGTGAAGGGCCAACCTTTATAGAAGGGCGAACCTGCCGGCAGCGGGCCCACTTCGAGGGGGATACCCATCTATACCGAACCCAAGAGGAGAAGGACGAGTGCAAGAAGAGAGACCCTATCCCCAGGTTCAGGAAGAAGCTGGTGGAGATGGGGGTATTTACCGAGGCGGACGCGGAGAAAATTCATGAGGAAGTGAAGGCGGAAATGGACGAGGCGGTGAAGTTTGCTTTAGAAAGCCCGTTCCCCGACCCGAAAGAAGTCCTGACGGACGTTTTTGCTTAAGGAGGCAAGTGATGCGAGAAATAACCTATCTTCAGGCGATACAAGAGGCTGTCGATGAGGAGATGGCGCGAGACTCAACAGTATTTATTATGGGTGAGGACGTAAGGAAATGGGGGGCTCCCATGGGGGAATTTAAGGGGTTGTTTGAGAAGTATGGCGGTGACAGGGTACGGGATACGGGGATTTCCGAGACGGCGATGCTCGGAGCTACCGCCGGTGCCGCAGCCCTGGGGATGAGACCCATCGTCCACATCATGTTCGCTGAGTTCTTAGGTGTGTGCATGTCTGACATTCGGTGTGTACTCACTAAAACGAGGTACATGACTGGGGCTAAGACCAAATTCCCGGCCACCATCATGACCTATAATGGTGCCGGCTTATCAGCGGCTGGAGAGCACTCTACCTGTGCCTACGGGTTTATGATGAATATCCCGGGGCTTAAGATGGTAGTGCCGTCAACCCCTTACGATGCCAAGGGCTTGATTAAGTCAGCCATTAGAGAGGATAATCCGGTGCAGGTTAATTATCACCTGGGGTTGATTGCCAGCGGGCTTAAGGGTGAGGTCCCGGAAGAGGAGTATACTATCCCCCTGGGCAAGGCGGATATCAAGAGGGAAGGCAGTGACGTTACCGTTGTCGCAATCCAGCTTATGGTCCACCGAGCACTAGCTGCCGCCGATAAGCTCAAGGAAAAAGGCATAAATGTAGAAGTCATTGACCCCAGAAGTCTGCTGCCGCTCGATAAAGAGACAATCATTAGCTCGGTTAAGAAAACAGGCAAGCTTGTGGTTATGGATGAAGAGCCTAAGACGGGAAGTGCTGCCTCCGAAATTGCTGCCGTGGTTGCCGAAGAAGCCTTTGATGTCTTGAAGGCACCAATAAAGCGAGTCTGCGCGCCGGACACCCCGATTCCCTTCAGTCCGGTTCTAGAGAAGGCCTGGATGCCAGATGAGGATGACCTAATCAAGGCAGTAACTGAGATTGCTTAGTTAACTCTGGCTCCGTGTTTAATGGGGGTCTCTGTCCTTCCAGGTACGGAGCCAGAGGAGCTTTTCATACCGGGAATCCGGCATTTACTATGGCTAAAACAAGCCTGGGTGAAAAGATTGCTCAGGTAGACTTCAAAGTTCATAACCTGCCGATGGCGGTGGCAGACTTTGTTATCCCTGATGGACACCGCAACAGCAAGCTCAGTAGCAGGCTTTTTTGTTGATTAAATCGTGCTAGAGTGCTAGAATAGTGCCTAGTTATCAGGCAACCTTTCAGCTTTCACTAGCGGGCTAGACAGAAGAGGCTCAGGTGAGGTTTGGTATTCGAGAAGTAACTTGAGAGCACGTGAGTCTCTGCTGTTTTATTTAGTAATTTTGGAGGTGAAGCCGTGGCAACTAAAGTAATTGTACCGAAGCTTGGGATGAGCACCGAGCCGATTACACTGGTGGAGTGGAAGGCAAAGGAAGGCGACCGGGTTGAGAAAGGCAGTGTGGTGCTGGTGGTGGAGACGGAGAAAATCAGGCACGATGTTGAGGCTGAAGCGTCGGGTTTTCTGCACATTCTGGCTGAGGCGGGAAAGGAGGCTCCGATTGGCTCGGCAGCGGCTCTTATCGCCGAAACCAGGGAGGAGCTGGAGGCGCTGCAGAAGGGCACCGGCGTGGAAACGGTAGCTGTGGAGACTAAGGAGGCCCCCGCAGCCGAGGCGGTTTCTGAGGCTGGAAAGGCACCTCAGGTTGAGATTCCAGCGTCGGCAAGTAAAGTAATTGTACCGAAGCTTGGGATGAGCACCGAGCCGATTACACTGGTGGAGTGGAAGGCAAAGGAAGGCGACCGGGTTGAGAAAGGCAGTGTGGTGCTGGTGGTGGAGACGGAGAAAATCAGGCACGATGTTGAGGCTGAAGCGTCGGGTTTTCTGCACATTCTGGCTGAGGCGGGAAAGGAGGCTCCGATTGGCTCGGCGGCGGGTCTTATTGTTGCTACCAGGGAGGAGCTGGAGGCTTTGCAGAAGGGGGTAGTAACCGAAGCTGCTGCGGAGGTTAAAGAGGCTCCCCCGGCTGAAGTTAAGGAAAAGCGTATTGTGATATCGCCGCTGGCTCGTAAGATGGCTGAGGAGCATATGATTGACATCACAGAGGTGGTTGGTACCGGTCCTGAGGGTAGAATTGTCAAGGAGGACATTGAAAAGGAGATAGCCAGGAAGGAAGCTGCTCCTGTGGTTGAAGCTGCTGAGCTGTATCAGGGTAGAAGGGTAAAGTCCAGGCTGCCCCTTACTGGTATGAGGAAGGCAATTTCGGAACACATGCACCGCAGTTTGTCGGTCTCGGCCCAGCTTACCGTCATGGGCGAACTGGATGTAGCCAAGCTGGTAGCATTGCGGAAGGAACTCGTCGCCCAGGAGGAGAAACTCGGCGCCCGCATCACCTATACTGACCTGATGGTGGCTGCGGTGGCTAAGTTGCTCAAGGAATACCCTCTGGTTAATGCCAGTCTGATCGGCAACGAAATCATCCAGTGGGAGGATATCAACGTTTCGATTGCTGTTGCCCTGGAAGAGGGGCTCATTGTCCCGGTGATAAGGAATGCCGACCAGAAATCGCTGGTTGAGATAAGTAAAGAAGTAAGGGTGCTGGCCAAAAAGGCAAGGGAGCGAGCGCTGGCACCGGAGGAGGTTCAGGGGGGGACCTTTACCATTACCAATCTTGGAGCACTGGGCGGTGGCTACCGCTTTGAAACGGTAATCATAAATCAGCCGGAGTCGGCTATCTTGGGTACCGGAGGCATAACCGATAGGCCGGTGGTGAGAGACGGCAAGATTGTGATTAGACCTATCATGACCTATTACTTAACCTACGACCACAGGGTATTTACTGGTGCCGTAGCGGCAGCATTTATTAACAGTCTAACCAAGCTCCTGGAAACCCCAGAGTCTTTAACCAAATGAACAAAGGGATAGGGCATGGAGAAAAGTGACGTAGTCGTAATCGGTGGTGGTCCCGGGGGCTACGTGGCCGCGATAAGAGCCGCGCAGCTTGGTGGCAGGGTGACGCTGGTTGAGGAGGATAAATTAGGCGGTACCTGCCTCAACCGTGGCTGTATACCAACTAAGTTCATGCTGCGTAGTGTGGAGACCTACCAGTTAATTAAATCGGCCGGGCAATATGGTATCAGTGTGTCTGGGGCTAGCCTCGACATATCCAGGATGCAGGCAGGTAAGGATAAGGTGGTAGCGGCCTTAGTCTCCGGAGTGAAGGGGCTTCTCGCCGGTAATAAGGTCGAGGTTATCAGCGGGCGGGCCAGGATTACTTCCGCCAAGCAGGTAGAGGTTGACGCAGGACAGGGACAGAAGCTGGTTATTACTGCGGAAAAGGTAATTCTGGCAACGGGGGCCAAACCCGTCGTGCTTCCCATCCCCGGGGCTGATAGCCCTGATATAATGAGTGTTGATAACATGCTTGAGCTAAAGAGGCTCCCCGAAAGCCTGGTGATTATCGGCGGTGGTGTCGTTGGGGTTGAAATGGCAACAGTCTGGGCCAAGCTGGGCTGCCGGGTGAGTGTGGTCGAGATGATGCCTCACTGTCTGCCGACGCAGGATGACGAGATAGCTTCAGTTCTGGAGGGTGTGCTCAGGGAAGACGGAATTAGGGTCTGCTGCAGTGCCCAGGTGAGTCGAATTGATAGCACTGCTGGGGGTAAGGCCGTAGTATTTTCTGAGGGTGAGGCAGAACAGAAGATTGAGGCCGAAGCGGTTTGCATCTCCGTCGGTTACCGACCGAACGTAGAAGACCTGGGTCTTGAGGAATGTGGAGTTGCGGTGGATAGGGGGGGTGTCAGGGTCAATGAAAGAATGGAGACCAGCGTCCCCGGTATCTATGCGGTGGGTGATGTTGTCGGCGGTATGATGCTTGCCTACGTTGCTATCGCGGAGGGAATAGTGGCTGCCGAGAATGCCCTGGGGAAGAATTCTAAGATGGATTATAATGCCGTACCGCAGTGTATCTTTACCCTGCCCGAAGTGGCCAGCGTTGGTCTTTCCGAGAGGGAGGCTAGTGACCAGGGACACGAAGTCCAGATTGGGCGCTTTCCTTTCCTGGCCAATGGCATGGCGGCAATTGTTGGTGAGCGGAGGGGACTGGTAAAAATAATTAGCGATAAGAAATACGGGCAGGTGCTGGGAGTTCATATTATTGGCCCTCAGGCAGCTACTCTCATTGCAGAAGCCGCTATCGCTATGAAATTAGAGGGCACCGTTGATGATGTTACGGCCACCATTCATGCCCATCCTTCCTTATCGGAGGCAGTCTGGGAAGCCGCCAGGGATGTAAAGGGTGAGGCAATACATTATCCGCCCCGGAAGAGGGGTTAGCCGAGCCAAATAACTTTACATAAAGATATAAATAAAGATGCGATGCACTGTCTACCAGCTTGGGCAGATAGATTATAGTAAAGCCTACGCTTTGCAGATTGAGCTTCTCAAGCAGAGAGTAAACAATGTTGCCGGAGACGCCCTTCTTCTTCTGGAGCATCCGCCAACAATCACCATTGGTAAGTCGGGTAAACTGGAGAATATTCTGGTATCCCGGGCGGAATTATCCGTGAGGGGCATCGCTACCCTCTTTATTGACCGGGGGGGGGACGTTACCTATCACGGGCCCGGTCAGCTGGTCGGCTATCCGATTATTGACCTGAGGCACAGGGGGCGAGACCTCCATCGCTATGTTTACGGACTTGAAGAGGTGCTCATAAGAACCTTAAATGACTTCGGTATCCGGGCCGGCAGGGATAGGTCGCATCGTGGAGTTTGGGTGGCGGGGCAGGAAATTGCGGCAATTGGGCTCAGGGTAAAAAAGTGGGTAACGATGCACGGGTTTGCCCTTAACATAAACACGGACCTGGAGCCGTTCTCACTCATAAATCCCTGCGGTTTCTCTGACCGAGGGGCAACCTCGATGGCGGCTGTACTCTCTCAGGGAGTACCAACGACCGCGGTAACGGAAAAGCTGCTACTCCGTTTTTCAGAAATCTTCGATGCTCAGCTGGAATTAGCCTCATCGAAAAATACTGAGGGAATGCTCGCCGAAATAGGCGGAGGCCTTTTGGCGGGCATTGATAGTCATGAGAGCAAGACTACCGTCCTGGTTTAGGCAATCGTTGGCCAACCCCGAGGTCATGGTGAGTATGGAAGGGCTTTTGGATAGCCTGAGCCTGCATACGATTTGCGAGAGTGCCCGCTGTCCCAACATTGGAGTCTGTTTTTCGCGGAGAACGGCAACGTTTCTGATTCTGGGCAATGTCTGCACCCGAAACTGTAGTTTCTGTGCCGTCGAGAAGGGTCGGCCTCTACCAGTGGACGATAGAGAGCCCGAACATCTGCTTGAGGCTGTAGAGAGGCTGAGTTTGCGCTATGTGGTGATAACCTCGGTTACCAGGGATGACCTCGATGACGGCGGTGCTTCTCATTTCGCCAGGACAGTGAGCCTGTTACATGAAAAGCGGGCAGGAACTCTGGTTGAGGTTCTCATTCCGGATTTCCGTGGTTCAATCAAGGCTCTTGGCGTGGTTGCTGCTGCTCACCCCGAGGTGATAAATCACAATGTTGAGACGGTTGCCCGTCTTTACCCCGAGGTAAGACCGGGGGCAGACTACCGACGCTCCATAAGGCTTCTCGCTGTGGTGAAGGAGCTAGACCCGGGAATAGTTACCAAGTCAGGACTGATGGTCGGGCTGGGGGAGAGTGAAGAGGAGGTAGTTGGGGTTATGCAGGACCTGAGAGAGGCTGGGTGTGACCTGCTTACTATCGGTCAGTATCTTCCCCCTTCAGCGCGGCATCATGAGCTAGCCCGGTATGTTACTCCTGAGGAGTTCTCCAGATTTGAAGTTATCGGCAAGGAACTGGGCTTCGCTGAGGTCGCCTCAGCCCCTCTGGTAAGAAGCTCTTTTGAGGCGGCTGAGCTCTACGCTAAAGCAAAGAAGAACCTGACCAATATTAAGTAAGGGTTCCGTTATGCGTATCGTCTTAATTGCTCACCCCTCACTTGGCAGCAGGGTTCTTGAAGCCATTCTCAAGCAGGGGGAAGAGGTCGTGGCCGCTTTCATTCCTGGTGGTAATCCGGAAAAACCATCCCCTCTCAAGACCCTTGCCCGAGATACAGGAGTTGCGGTTCACGAGCCGAGTCACATGAAGGATGCTGGTGTGTATGAGGCTTTAGCTCCCCATGAGCCAGAGCTAGGAGTCCTCGCCTTTGTCCAGGACATCGTGCCGGTAGAGGTACTGAATTGCCCCCAGAAGGGAACAATCATGTATCACCCCTCATTACTGCCTAAACACCGGGGCGGCAGCGCCATGAACTGGGCTCTAATTCAGGGGGAGACCAGGACTGGCTTAAGTATAATCTGGCCTGATGCGGGTATCGATACCGGGCCGATATTACTTCAGAAAGAGGTTGACATACTGCCTGATGATACCGTGGGTTCCCTGTTCTTTAATAAGCTCTATCCGATGGGGGTGGATGCTCTGATTGAGGCAATTCAGCTCATCAAGGAGGGCAGAGCACCACGTATCCCCCAAGACGAAAGTCAGGCAACCTATGAGCCGCTGTGCAGGGAGGAGCACGCCGTCATCAACTGGGCTAAGCCGGCCCATGAGGTCTATAATTTGATTCGAGGCACCAATCCCAGACCGGGCGCCAGGACTACCTGCCGAGGCGAGAAACTAAAGGTCTTTGATTCTAAGCTTGAAAGCTCGGCTCATAGGGCAGCTCCCGGGGAGGTCGTTCTTATAAGCGATGACGGGTTTACGGTTGCCTGTCGGGATGGTGGTATCATGGTGAGGCAGGTGCAACCGCCGGGTTCCGGTAAGATTAACGCCGCCGATTTCATAAAAAGCGTCGGTCTGAAACCGGGCGACCGACTAGGATAATTCTACTACCTTCTCTCAACCATCCCCGATGTGTATCAGTATAGACCTCAATATTGACGGTTATCAGCCTATCGTTTATTATCACAGAGGTCTGAGCAAAATACATTTTTAGACTCTAATGAAGAAAAGACCAGGGAAATATCCTACAGTCTTTTATCTGCTGGCGTCAGTCGCGGCGGTGCTTGTGCCGGTGGCAGTTTTTCTTACAGCGCCGGCTCAGGCTGCGGCTGAGATTGAAATTGTCCTCAGCCCCGAGGAGGGTAAGCTCGGCGACAAGATTGACGTTAAAGCTAGGGGCTTGGAGCCGGGGGGTTACTTTTTCCTCTACTTCTCCGGTGACGGGGCTACCCGCGGCGATTACATTGATAGAAGTGTGACCCGTTATAAGTTGCTGGAAAAGAATATTAGAAGCAGTGGCGAGACGTCACTGTATCCCGGTGAGTTTCATACCGTTTTCAAGGTTCCTGAGGAACTCAGTGATGGGGGGGTGGTGGAGGATGTGCATGGTGGCGAGTATTATGTCTGTATCACCTGTCGTGCCAGTAAAGAGATAATTGCCGTCGCCACGTTCGATGTGGCTCATGGCGAGATTGAGGTGGACCCGGAGGTAGCGGTGGTTGGTTCGGAAGTGATGATTAGCGGTCAGGGGCTTCGCCCCGAGCAAAAAATCACCATTGAGTACGACGGTAAGGAGATTAATATCGAAGGTGGCGATACCGGGACCGATGCTGACGGGCGGTTTACCTGCAGTATTGTTATCCCCGAGTGTCCGAACGGAACCTATACCATAACCGCGATTGATGAGTCAGGCAATATGCCCGAAGCTGAGTTTAGCGTGAAACCTCAAATAGCCCTGATGCCCTCGTCTCAGGGTGTAGATGGAGCGGTAGATGTTAGCGGTACCGGTTTTGGTCAGCGGGAACGGGTTACCGTCACCCTTGATGGGGTGAAAGTGGTGACAACTCCGGTGACCCTCCATACTACTCGCCTCGGCAGCCTGGGCGGTAGCTTTGTTATCCCGCCCCGTCCTGCCTATGCCGACGGCGGCGTTGCTAAGGTCGAGGTCCGCGATGAAAGCAATAATGTGGCGGGGGCTGAATTAACTGTCCTGCCCATCCCGGCTACCATCAACCTGAATCCGGCCACCAGCCTGGCCTTACCGGGTCACGTTGGTATGGAGCTTACCGTTAGCGGTATCTGGTTTACCCCTGAAGCCACCATCACCATTACTTATGATGGTGGTGAGTCACTTAGTGTTGCCACGGCTGAGGCCAGCGAAGATAGAAATTTCTCGGTAACCTTTACGGTGCCGCCCAGCCGTCCGGGAAGTCATACCGTGACTGCCAGCGATGGCAGCAGCCGTGTTACCTCTACCTTCACCATGGAGGCAGAAAGGCCGGTTACCCCGGTGCTACTGTTGCCCGCGTTTGCCACCACCACCGAACCTGCGACCTGCTTTGACTGGGGGGATGTTACTGACCCCAGTGGTGTGACCTATGTTTTTCAGATTGGGGCCGATAGCGATTTTTCCACCGTGGTGTTGGAGAAGAGGGGACTTACTGATTCGGAATATACTCTTGGCGGGGAAGAAAAGCTCGAGCCAACCGCAAATAAGGCTCCCTACTATTGGCGGGTAAAGGCAGTGGATGGCACCTTTAACGAGAGTGACTGGACGATACCGAGTCCCTTCTATATCGGTAGTCCTGAGGCACCAGTACCCGGCTGGCTGAAATATTTGTGGATCGGGATTGGTAGCGCACTAGCCGTGATAATCGCTATCCGGATGAGGAAAAGAAGCGCCGAATGGCATCGCTGAGATTGCTCGGTTTAGAGAACCCTGATGCTTCTACCGGGGTGGCTGTTCTGCTTTTAGTGTAATCTGAGTTGCCTTACCTTTTTTAGTCACCTGGGCTACGGGGGGCATTTCCTTAAGGATGTCCATTAGGGGGATGGGGTTCTCCGCGGAGACGATGATTTCAGTACCTTCAGCGGCGGAACCGCCGACGAGCACCAGACGCAGGTCTTTAACCTGGCTCAGG
>CAZHRO010000014.1:0-10358 GCA_964535045.1 uncultured Dehalococcoidales bacterium
TATTGGTAACGTGCCGGAACTTTGGATTTAGGAGATTATGTTTTGAACGGGATTGAGTCCCCTTATCTGGTAGATTGGGCAATAACCTCAAAGTGTAATCTAGAATGTCGCCACTGCCGCGGTTTTCCTCAGGGGGAGATATCCCCCGAGCGAGCCAGAAAACTCATTACCGAGATAGCTGAGCTTAAGCCCGGCTGGGTGATTATTGAGGGAGGGGAGCCGTTACTGCGGGATGACCTCTTTGGGCTACTGGGCTTGATGCGAGAGAAGGGGCTTGAGGTCCACCTGATTACTAATGGTATGCTGGTGGGTCCCCGGATAATCAATACTTTTAAGCGGCTCGGGATAAGGGTGATGGTGAGTATTGACGGTGCCACTGCGGAGACCTATGAGGGGGTAAGGCACGGTGCCAGTTTTGAGCGGGTGGTTAGCTCGGCGGGGGATTATGCCAGAGCTGGCCTTCTGGAAGCGATTAACTTCACTATTCTGAAGGGGAATTACAACGAAATCCCCGGCGTTTTTAGGCTGGCAAGCTCAGTTGGGGCGCCTAAGGTAACCCTGATCGGGCTCAAGCCCTGTGCGGGCTATGCTGAGGAACTCCTTTCTCCCCGAGAATACCGGGAAGCCATCGGGCTTACCTGCCGGGCCGCCGAGGAAACGGGGGCCGAGTTTTTCTTTGACGAACCCTTCTTCTGGGCCACGGTGAAGGAATATCAGCTTTCAGCACGACTACCGGATGAAGGCGCCGGCATTGTCGTTTCCTCCACTTCTGCCTGTGCCTTTGGTGATTACATCTTCATTGAGGTTAACGGTGATGTCAAGCCGTGTAGCTATGCCTCGATGGTCGTCGGTAA
Organism: uncultured Dehalococcoidales bacterium; assembly: GCA_964535045.1. Taxonomy (GTDB): domain Bacteria; phylum Chloroflexota; class Dehalococcoidia; order Dehalococcoidales; family UBA5760; genus UBA5760. Next base: position 855 of record CAZHRO010000014.1, read on the forward strand.
TGTCGGTGAAAAACCGCTGACTAGAATCTGGAACGAGATGCAAACCTCGCCCCTTCTTAACCGGATTAAGGACCCCAAGGCTCGGACAGGGGTCTGCCTTGATTGTAAGTATCTGGAGGAGTGTAAGGGGTGTCGCTCCCGCACCTTTGCCCTCACCGGTGATTGGTTTGCCTCGGATTCTGTCTGCCCCTTACTATCTCAAAAATAGCCGTTCAGGAGGGAACAAAATGAGAGTTGTCGGGATTGACCCGGGAACGGGTAGCTTTGATTTCTTCGGTATGGAGGGGGACGAGGTCATCATCGATACCACCGTGCCGGTGCCTGAGGTTGCCCGAAATCCGAGGGTGCTCCTGGATACCGTGAGAGGTGTTTTCCCGCTGGACATGATAATCGGCCCTTCTGGTTACGGTATGCCGGTAACCCCGATTAAGGATATTGGCGAGCGGGAACTGACCATGATGGTGCCCGACGACAGGAGCATCCCGCTGTATGAGGGCATCCGGATGGTGGTCCGGCTGATGCAGAGGGAGGGTTTCCCGCTCTATTTCACCCCGGGGGTAATTCATCTCCCCACCGTGCCCGCCTATAGAAAGGCGAACAGGATGGACATGGGCACCGCCGATAAGGTGTGCTGTACCGCCCTGGCGCTGAGAGACCAGGCTGAGCTTTACCGGATTGAATACCGTGAGACCTCTTTCATCCTGGCGGAGATAGGCTACGCCTTTAATGCCGTAATTGCGGTTCGAGGGGGCAAAGTAGTCGATGGTCTGGGGGGGACATCAGGTGGCCCCGGGTTTATCACCGCCGGGAACATGGATTCCGAGCTGGCGGTGAGGCTGGGTAAGTTTCCCGGGGTGGTGCTCTACAGTGGCGGGGCTAAGGATATGAGCGGAGAGGATTTGACCCCTGAAGAGCTGGCGCACAACTCAGGTAGATATGCGGATGCCTGGAACATGCTTCTGGAGAGTATCACCAAGGGGGTGGCGGCGATGCTGGTTAGCGTGGAGAAGCCGAGGGAGATTCTGCTGTCGGGGCGGCTCTCCAGAATTCCTGAGATTGCTGAGGCACTGGAGGCCAGGCTGGCCCGGTTCGGGAAGGTGCGTCGGCTGGAGAGAAGAGCCAGCGCTGCCAAGGAGGCGGCGGAGGGGGCATATATCATCGGGGAGGGGTTATTGGGCGGCAGATATCAGGGTATCGTTGACTCTCTGGAGCTTAAGGGAGCCCGCGGCACAATGTATGATTATATTAACCTCAAAGGGGCTGAGGTAGCGAGGCCGTAAGAAATTCCCTTCCTTGTCTATCCTGAGCCACGGTTTATAAGGACATAATCTTGGATACCATCTATTTTGCGCCTCTGGTGTTTTTCGGCATCGCTTTTGGGTTTTCCATGCTGGGGATGGGTGGGTCCCAGGTCTATATCCCGGTTCTCTTCTGGCTGGGGATGGATTTTAAAACAGAGGCTATCCCGCTGGGTTTACTGCTAAATATTGTCACCAGCTCATCGGCCCTGGTAACCTATTTTCGCAGTCAGCTTGTGAAGTGGAGGGTGGGGCTCATATTGGGGATAGCCATGGTTTCGCTAGCTCCCGTCGGGACCCTGGTCAATTTAGGTCTGTCGGCTGAAACTCTGATACTCCTTTTTGCCCTGTTTACTATTGGTGCTGCTGTTCTGATGCTTTCGGGCTGGAGGCCCAGGCTTACTCAGCCCTCCCGGAGTAAGTCTGCAATCTGGGGCATTTCCGCCGGGAGTGGCATCGGGTTCCTGGCTGGTCTCATTGGTCGCGGTGGTGGCTCCTTTGTGGTGCCCGCCTTATACATGATGGGGCTTGAAGCAAAGAATGCCGTTGCCACTTCATTTTTAGCCGTTACCATGTCGGCTACCTCTGGATTTATATCACACCTGGCATTGGCGGCCAGTCCCAACTGGGCTATCTGGGGGCCCTGCATCGCCGCGGTACTCGGTGGTAGCCAGATCGGTTCCCGGGTAATGGCTGGTAGAGTGAAATCACCAATCATCAGGAAGGCATTTGGTATTGCGCTTTTGTGTATCGCCGCGACACTCATTATTCGAAGCGTGGTTTTGGTATGAGGGGGGGGGTTATTTCGAAGCCTAGCTGTGCCTGTGCTATAATATCCCTGGGGAAGTAATTATGGGAATGTTAGACCGGCTTGCCGAAATTGAGAAGCGCTACGAGGCGCTGGGCCAGGAGATGGCTCTCCCTGAGGTAGCTACGGATGCAAAGCGGCTGCAGACGCTGGCTCAGGAGAGAGCTGGTGTTGCCGACCTGGTGACCAAGTACCGGGAGTACAAGGCTACTGCCAGGTCGCTGGAAGAGACCAGGACCATGCTGAATGAGGACCTGGATGAGGATATGAAGGCTCTGGTGAAGCAGGAAGTAGCCAGCCTGGAAGCAAAGCAGGAGCAGCTACTTTCCGAGCTGCGCTTGGGTCTCTTACCCCGGGATGCCAACGATGAGAAGGACGTTATTATGGAGATTCGGGCGGGGGCGGGGGGTGACGAAGCCTCGCTGTTTGCCGCTGACCTTTTTCGGATGTACAGTCGGTATGCTCAGTCTAAAGGCTGGGCGGTAGACATTGTTGACAGCAATGAGAATGAGCTTGGCGGCTTCAAGGAAATTATATTTGAGGTAAAGGGTGATGGTGCCTTCAGTCGTCTCAAGTACGAGCGGGGAGTCCACCGGGTACAGCGGGTGCCGGTTACCGAATCTTCAGGGAGGATTCACACCTCAACGGCAACCGTTGCCGTTTTGCCGGAGGCAAGCGAGGTGGAGGTGTCTATTAACCCCGATGACCTGCGGACTGATATCTTCCACAGCGGTGGCGCCGGGGGGCAGCATGTGAATAAGGTAGCCACTGCGGTTCGCATTACTCATCTGCCGACTGGTATTGTGGCGGTATGTCAGGATGAGCGTTCCCAGCTAAGAAATCGGCAGAAAGCGATGGCGGTACTTCGCGCTCGACTGCTGGATATGGAGCGGCGGAAGCAGGAAGAAGCGATAACCGAGCAGCGCCGCTCTCAGGTTGGTACGGGTGACCGCTCGGAAAAGATACGAACCTATAACTTTCCTCAGGACCGGGTTTCGGATCACCGCATTGGTCTTACCCTGCGCAATCTGTCCCAGATTCTGGAAGGGGATCTGGACAGGCTCATTGATGCCCTGGCGACTGATGATCAGGCAAAGCAGATGGAGAAGCAGCTGGTATGATTCTGAAAGAGGCTCTCCATAAGACTGAGGTAGTCCTTGTCCGCCATCACATTGAGGACCCCCGCTTGGAGTCTGAGCTCTTGCTGAGGCAGGTGCTAGGCGTAAGTCGGGTGCAACTGTATCAAGACCTTCACCGCGAACTGAGTTTCGAGGAAAAGGTGGCTTTTGAACAGTTAATCGGGCGCCGCTTGAGTGGTGAGCCGATAGCCTACATAACCGGTCACCGTGAGTTCTACGGGCTTGATTTCTATGTTGACCGTGGTGTCTTAATCCCCCGCCCGGAGACCGAGTTGCTGGTAGAGAGAGCACTAGGCCTTGCCCGGGAAAAGCCGGTAGGCTCTATCGCTGATGTTGGCACCGGCTCGGGTGCTATTGCGGTCAGCCTGGCACTAAACCTGCCCCGCGCCAGAATCTATGCCACCGATGTTTCAGAGGCTGCCCTCAGGGTGGCGCGGCTTAACTGTCGAAGGCACGGCGTGGCGGATAGGGTATGCCTCCTGGAGGGTGATTTGCTCGACCCTTTGCCTGAGCCGGTTGACCTGATAGTGGCCAACCTTCCCTACGTTACCGAAGCGGAGGTTCGCAAGCAGGGTTTAGCCGCTTTTGAGCCTGAACTGGCGCTGAACGGCGGTTACGACGGGCTGGAAAAGGTGCGAGATTTATGCGGTAAGCTGGATGAGAAGCTTTATCCCGAGGGCACTCTGCTTCTGGAGATAGGACTGGGGCAGAGCCAGACCGTAGCTGGCTTGCTGCGTGGCCTCTTCCCGTTAGCCAGAATAGAGATTACCCCCGACTTGAGCGGGATAGACCGCGTGGTAGGTCTAACTTTGATCCGTAATAATAGTGATGCCGCCGGGGGAATCTGTAGTAGAGGAAGTATTAATAAAAAAACTGTAGCCATATCTTGTGGTCAATTTTAGGATAGGAGAGAATGGGAATAGAAAAGATTCCCCGGGTTTGACACAAATCTATCTTAGTGCTAGACTATTTCGTTAAACCTCAGGCTGAAATCCCAATATTAAGTAGAGAAAGGTAGCCGATTTATGAATATCATAGTCTGTGTCAAGCAGGTAATCGATCCCGAGGCTCCCCCCGCCAGCTTTAAGATTGACGCTGACAAGAAGACGGGAACATTGCCATCAAGCATATCACCGGTAATCGACCCTTATGCTGAGTATGCGGTGGAGGCGGCGCTGAGAGTCAAGGACGCCCGTGGTGGCAAAATCACGGCGCTGAGTCTGGGCAGTGGACTCTTGCGGGATGTCGTCAAGAAGCCGCTGGCCATGGGGGCTGACGAGCTTATCCTGCTTGAGGACGAGGCCTTTAGCGGGGGTGATAGCTACTCGACAGCCTGTGCCCTGGCTATGGCCATCAGGAAGATAGGGGATTACGACCTTATCCTGTGTGGCCGACAGGCCTCCGATTGGGATGCCGGGCAGGTAGGTTTGGGTGTTGCTGAGATATTGGGTCTGCCCAGTGTAACCCTGGCTAGGAAGGTAGATATCGCTGATGGTAAAGCAAGAGTGGAGCGGGTAACCGATGATGGCTACGAGGTGGTTGAGGTGCCCTTGCCGGCTGTGGTCACCGTAAGCAACGAGCTTGGTGAACCCCGTTACCCCACCATTAAGGGGATCATGGCGGCGAAGAGAAAGGAGCCGATTATCTGGAAACCAGCCGATATCGAGATTGAACCGGCTCGGGTTGGGGCTGAGGGCCGGCGAACTAAGCTTTTAAAGCTATTTCAACCGGTTCATGAAGGTAAGTGTGAGATTGTGGAGGGTGAGACGCCGGAAGAAGCTGCGGCGAATCTGGCCCTCAAGCTCCGTGATGCCAAGGTCCTGTAGCACAAATCTTTTATATCGTTGGGGAGGCAGCTACTAATGTCTGAATATAAGGGAGTTATGGTTTTTGGTGAGGTTAAGGAGGGGAGACTGGCCTCAATTACCGCTGAGCTTCTGGGTTGCGGCCGCCAGCTGGCCGGCAGCCTGGGGCAGGAGCTATTCTGCCTTCTGGCTGGCGGTGATGTAGCTGGTTTAGCTCAGGAGGCAGTTACCTTTGGGGCCGACAGGGTGTATGTAGTTAGCGATCCTTTACTTGAGGAATACCAGGCAGATTCCTACCTCTTTGTTGTCGAGAAGGTAGTACGGCAGGTTAACCCGCAGGTGCTCCTTCTGGGACAGACTGCTATCGGCCGTGACTTGGCCCCCAGGCTTGCCTTCAGGCTGGAGACGGCGCTGACTACCGACTGTGTGGAACTGGCCATTGACCCGGACTCAAAATCGCTCCTGCAGACCAAGCCGGTCTACGGTGGTAATGCCCAGGCTGTCTTTGCCACCGAGTTCTATCCCCAGATGGCGACGGTTAGAGTTAAAGCTATGTCGCCTCTGGAGCGTGACGATTCGCGGAAGGGGGAGGTCATCACTGTTGAGGCAGGTTTGGATCCCTCATCCATAAGGACCAGACTTCTCGAACGCGTAGCAGAGAAGGCAGAGGGTGTCAGGTTAGAAGACGCCGAGGTTGTAGTTTCTGGAGGCAGGGGTATCGGCAGCGCCGAGGGCTTCAGGCAGCTTGAGGAGCTGGCTCAAATACTCAAAGGCGCCGTGGGAGCTAGCCGACCGCCCTGTGATAATGGCTGGGTGCCTACCGGTTATCAGGTTGGTCTTACCGGTAAGATTATCGCCCCCGACCTTTATTTTGCGGTAGGTGTTTCCGGTGCCAGTCAGCACATGACCGGCTGCTCGGGCGCCAAGACAATTGTCGCCGTAAATAAAGACCCGGAGGCAAACATCTTCCGGGAAGCACACTACGGCGTGGTTGGAGACTGGAAAAATATACTCCCTGCCTTTACCGCCAAGGTCAGGGAGCTCCTGGCTGACTGAAATCGGCGGCGGCATCAGGCACCTTTTTTGAGCTGGCTGAGCGGGCTGGGGGCTGCTAGCTCTTTTCCTTTTCGGCCTGCCTCTGGGCGATAATTCGTTGACTTATCTGCGGGGGAGTTTCCTCGTAGTGACTGAATTCTACAGTGAAGCTACCCCGTCCCTGAGTTATTGACTTGAGGTCGATGGCATAGCGCAAAATCTCCCCCTGCGGCACCCGGGCTTCGATGACGTTCGTGCCGTTCTCAGGGTTCATGCCCAGCACCCTGGCTCTTTTGGCGTTGAGGTCGCTAATGATATCACCGGTGAAGTCCTCGGGAACCCTGACCCGGAGGTTCATTATCGGTTCGAGGAGAATCGGCTGCCCCTCAGCCAGGCCTTTCTTAAGGGCTCCGGCTCCGGCAATCTTAAAGCAGATATCAGAGGAATCAACCGGGTGGAAGCTGCCATCGTAGAGGGTTGTTTTTATGTCTACCACCGGGTAGCGGGCAAGGGTGCCCTCGTTCATGGCTTCCTTAACGCCCTTCTCTACTGCCGGGATGTAGTTCTTAGGGATGGCGCCGCCCACTATCCGGTCAACAAACTCGTGACCACTGCCGCGCGGTAATGGCGTCAGCTCCAGAAAAACGTGTCCGTACTGACCATGCCCGCCGGTCTGCTTCTTGTGCTTGTACTCGGCCTTGGTAGCCCTGGTAATCGTCTCTTTATACGGCACCTTGGGGGTATCCAGCTCTACATTGACCCCGAATTTACGCTGCATTCTCTCGGCCGCAACTTCCAGCTGGGTCTCACCCATTCCCGAGAGAATGGTCTCGTTAGTATCCGCCTCTCGGTGAATTCTGAGGGTGGGGTCTTCCTCGACGAGGCGGGAGAGAGCTGCCCCCAGCTTGTCAACGTCGGCTTTGGACTTGGGGTGTACTGCCTCGCTGAAGACTGGCTCAGGAAATAGAACCGGGGCGATTTTCAGCGGTTTGTCCCTGGTGCCCAGGGTATCTCCGGTGCTGGTCAGGCTCAGCTTGGCTACCCCTCCGATGTCACCAGCCCCTATTTTAGGCACCGGTTCCTGGGTTTTACCTCTCAGGATAAACAGCTGTCCGATACGTTCCAGCTTCCCCTGGGTTGTATTCCATACCTGGGAATTACTCTCAATGGTGCCGCTGTAGACCCGGAAATAGGTGAGCTTACCGACGTAGGGGTCGGCACTGGTCTTAAATACCAGGGCAGCCAGGGAGCCGTCAGGGCTTGGCTTGACCCCCGGCTCAGCTTTCTCATCGGTCGTAGTTATGGTCTGATCTTTAGGTGAGGGCAGATAGCTATGTATCGTGTCCAGCAGTTGAGCGGCGCCGATGTTTTGGGTTGCCGAACCGGCTAGGATGGGCACAATCTGGCGGCTGGCGACACCTTTACGTAAGCCGTCAGTCAGCTCCTCGAGGCTGAGTTCTTCACCCTCGAGGTACTTTTCCAGTAGCTGGTCGTCAACCTCGGCGATGGCCTCGATTAGTTTCTCGCGGAAGGAATTAACCTGACCCTCCAGCGACGAGGGTATCTCACCCTCTTTGGCTGAAGAGCCGCTGTAGCTTTTTAGGGTCAGGAGGTCAACCGTCCCCTGAAGGTCATTCTGGGCACCGATGGGTAGCTGGAGGGGTACGCATTTGGCGCCGAAGCTTGACTGGATCTGTTCCACGGTGCGGAAGAAGTCGGCATTCTCACGGTCCATTTTATTAACGAAGATGAGGCGGGCAATACCAGCGACCTCACTGTATCCCCAGACCTGCTCGGTACCGACTTCAACACCAGAGGCGGCACAGACGGTAATTACCGCACCCTCGCTAACTCGAATTGCCGCCTTCACCTCACCAACAAAGTCGGCATACCCCGGGGTATCAATCAGGTTAATCTTGACATTCTTCCACTCGCAGGGAATCACGGTCAGGTTAAGACTGATCTGGCGCTTTATTTCATCGGGGTCACAGTCCGAGGTGGTTGTCCCGTCATCAACCTTGCCCAGTCGGGTAGTTATGCCCGCCGTGAACAGCGCCGCTTCTGTCAGCGATGTCTTACCCGCTCCGCTATGGGATAGTAAAACAACATTACGAATATTTTCCAGCCCGTATTGCTTCATCTAATCAACCGTTCTCCTGAATTTTTTCCCTCCCATTATAAATCGTAGTTGCTAGATTCAGCAAGTAATCTTGGCGGGGGGAATCGGTGGGGGCTGGGATTTAGGCTGGTTTACAGCCTGAAGCTTGACCGCAGGAAGCGGCTGATTCTCCGGCTGATCAGGGGATACCAAAGCCAGATGGTAGCATGACCGCCGGGGAGCCACGAAATAGCTGGCTTACCGCTTGCCTCCCAGAAATCAAGGGTTGCCTTTTTGGGAATGACCTCGTCCCAGAGCGCGTTAATCATCAGCAGGGGGCGGTTGCGGAGATAGCGGGCGTAGGTCATGGCATCAATGAGAAAGCCATCCTCCTGAGGGTCAACGTTTTCAAAACCCTTCTTATCCACCTCGTTAAGGTACCGGGCATACCGGCGCTGCTGCTCGTTGAATTCGGCTTCGGTTCGCTTAAATCCCCACCTCTGGGGCAGGGTCTTACTCATAAAGGCAATCTTTTCCAGATTTCCGCCGCTAGCTATCATAACCCCGGCTTTAATACGTCGGTCTATCCCCATGGCGATTGCGGTGATAAACCCACCGAGACTTATTCCGATTACTCCAATCTGTTCCTTGTTTATCTCGGCTCTGGTTCCCGACCAGTCTATTACCTGGCGGACATCAATTACCGAAATCCGGTAGTTCTCAAACCAGTCGCCCGGGGTGAGCGAAGCGAGATCGCGTGGCGGCATACGGCTGGAGTGGAGAACGAGGTACAGGATAAAGCAGGCTATTCCCTTTCTTAACAGAGACCGGCCCAGGGCTTTCAGGGGAATCACGCTGCGGTCACCCAGCCCGTGAATTAGAATCACCAAGGGTAGGCGGCTACCAGTACGGGGCCGGAAGTACTCGCCCCGCACGGTGTTACATTTTTCGTAACGGGTGGGGTGGGCGGAAAGAAAACTGACCCGATAGTGCTGCCACTTACGGGTTGTTTTTATCAGCTCGACCCTGAAATCGGTATTGTCAGCCACGTAATCATACGGATTCATTATCTGACTGCGACCTGATAGGTATCTGCGTTTATAACTGGCGAATAGTTAGCCTTCTGGCTTGCTCTGGCGCTCTCGATAAGCGCCGATATAGCGCCGGGCGTACTCATCATGACTGAGGAGAAGGTCGGCGGCGAGAACCGTCGGGCGCACCTTGGCGACGTCCACAATGAGGCAGGTTGCACCGGCGGCGATAGCCATGGCAACGAAGGTGTTATTGAGCAAACTGCGGTCGCGCAGGCCAAAGGAGACAT
>CAZHRO010000015.1:0-10245 GCA_964535045.1 uncultured Dehalococcoidales bacterium
CGTGGTAGGCCCCCAGGGCGAGAGCCTCATTCCCAGACAGCAATTTAATCATTTCCGCCCTATTATAGCATAACCCATCTAGCAAACGAACCATACTCCTGCCCCAATAACCCGACAGCTAGCAATCATTTCGTACCCCTGTTGACAAACGAGTGGTCAAGAACCACATAATATAACTAAAGAGCCCCACAAGTAGGAGGAGGTAGCGATGTCTATCTATGTAATGCTCACCAGCCTTACTGACACCGGCAGGAAAGTTACTGACGAGGACCCGGACAGCCTCTGGGAAATCAATAAAGAGATGGAGTACATGGGGGTCAAAATTCTGGCTCAGTACGCCCTCTTAGGGCAGTATGACTTCGTCAGTATCCTCGAAGCTCCCAGCAATGAAGCGGTGGCTAGACTAGCCACCAGACTCAGCGGTCAGGGAACCATGCAAACTCTAACCATGGCCGCCATGAAAATCGACGACCTTATTGCCGCCCTGAAAAGGAAGGAAACCCCGTGGTAGCCAACCTGCACCTTACTCAGCGCTACCCCACCCGTTTGCGCTATTCCAGGCGTGGGGTAGCACCTTCGGAGGTTAATTTTAGCGACCCAACCAGACCTAGCTGATAAACAGGGAACGTAATATATCCGGTTGGGCAGAAGATGCCATCGTAATTGTGAGGCAGTATATGATGATGTGGGAACCGCAATTTGAGACAATGCCCCCAAAAGAGCTAAGGAGGCTACAGCTCGAGCGACTTAAGCATCAGGTTAAATATGCATATGATAAGGTTCCTTTCTACCGAACGAGGTTCCATGAGGCGGGAGTGACTCCGGGTGACATTAAGTCCCTCGACGACGTAGCCCGTTTACCCTTCACCAGCAAAAATGACTTCCGAGATAACTATCCCTACGGTTTAATGGCGGTGCCGCTCGCCAAGGTCGTCAGGGTACACGCCTCTTCCGGCACCACCGGCAAGCCAATCATCGCTCCCTACACCGCCAGCGATATTGATATCTGGGCTAACCTCATGGCACGAAATCTGGCATCAGCCGGGGTTCAGAAGGGCGATATTATTCAGAATGCCTATGGTTACGGCCTCTTTACCGGGGGGCTGGGCTTCCACTACGGCGGAGAAAAACTGGGCGCCACCGTCATTCCGGCCTCGGTGGGTAATACCAAACGCCAGATCATGCTTATCCAGGACCTGGGCACAACCGCCATCGCCTGCACTCCCTCTTACGCCCTTATTCTGGCTGAGACGGCAGAGGAAATGGGCATTGACCTTGCTGCCACCAGGCTCAGGCTTGCCCTTTGTGGCGCCGAACCCTGGACGGAAGCAATGAGAGCTGAGATTGAAGCCAAGACCGGGGTCAGTGCGATCGATAATTACGGCCTGACCGAAATTATCGGGCCTGGGGTAAGCTGCGAGTGCTACTGTAAGAGGGGTATGCATATCTGGGAAGACCATTTCCTAGTTGAGATAGTCAACCCGGCAACCGGAGAGCCTCTGCCCTATGGTCAGCAGGGAGAACTGATACTGACTACCCTCACCAAGGAGGCTCTCCCGGTAATACGCTTCAGAACTCACGACCTGGTTACCTTATACCCGGAAAAATGCGAGTGCGGTCGCACCCTGGTTCGCATGTCCAAGGTTCGGGGACGCACCGATGATATGCTCATCATCCGCGGGGTAAATGTTTTCCCCACTCAGATCGAGAGTGCCCTGCTCTCGGTAGAAGGAGTGGAACCACACTATCAGATAATCATCGACCGTGAGCGACATCTGGACGATATTGAAATCTGGGTCGAGGTCTCGGAGTCCGTATTCAGCGACGAAGCAAGGGGTCTGGAGCGGCTCGAAGAAAGGGTACGGACAGAGATCAGCAGCATCCTCGGGATTTCCGCCAGAATTAAGCTGGTGGAGCCCCGAACCATTACCCGTACTGAGGGCAAAGCCAGGCGGGTCGTAGACCGCCGCTAGCTTTGGGTAGTCACTATCCTAGGTATAGGAGGCATTAAGATGAGGATAAAGCAGGTCTCGGTGTTCGTTGGCAATGAGACCGGACGCCTGGTGGATATGCTAGCCCCGCTTGCCCGCAACCAGATTGACATTCTGGCCCTATCGGTAGCTGATTCGGCTGACTTTGGCATTGTGCGTCTGGTTGTCTCGGATACCGAAGGAGCCGTCAAGGCACTACACGACGCCGGCTTCGCACTAAGAGTTAACGAGGTTCTCAGCTACGAAATGCCCAACGTCCCGGGCGGACTGCTTGAAAGCATCGCCAGACCACTGGCTAAAGCCGGTATTAATCTGGAGTACTTCTATGCTTTTGTCCGAAGTGAGACAGGAAGGGCTACAGTGGTACTCAAAGTAAGCGACCTGGAAAGAGCCGAGAGGGTTCTCGAGGGCCGTTAGCCATTATTACGGATAGAGTATTATCTTTCCGGTTTCACCACTTGCCGCCAGCTCAATGGCGGCGGCAAAATCAGTTAGGGGGAAACGATGAGTAATCACCCTGATGGGATCAAATCTGCCCGAATCCAGAAGCCCCTTAATCTGCCACCACGACTCCCAGATTAACCGTCCGCAGGTACCCAGCACCCTTGCCTCTTTAAGTACCACGCCCTGAGCAATATCCAGCTCCAGTGGCTCAGCCGGCAAGCCGACCAGACTGACCCTACCCCTTGGCCTAACCAACTTTAAAGCCTGACTTATCGCCTTATTATTACCGGTATAGTCCAGACAGACATCCACCCCCTGCCCACCATTAGCCTCTACGATGGCCCTGACCGGGTCTACCTCTTTGGGATTAAAAAATGTTGTTGTTGGGGAACACCGCCGCGCCAACTCCAGCCTGGCCGGAGCCACCTCTACCGCGAAGACCCTGGTGGCTCCCCAGATAGTCGCCGCTTGAATGGCAAAGATGCCAATTGGTCCGCAGCCAAAAACAGCCACACTCTTACCGTTTATCTCTCCCGACAGGACACCATGAATACCAACCCCGATAGGTTCCATAATAGACCCCAGTTCCGGAGAGGCGTCTCGGGGCAGCTTCCAGCAGACAGCTTCGGGAACCCGTGCATACTCGGCAAAGGCACCGTCGGTATGAACCCCGAAGATAGCCAGGTTCTCGCATACATGCTGCCCTCCCGTCTGGCACTGATAGCACGTACCGCAGGTGATATGCGTCTCCACAGCCACGATATCGCCGACCTGCAGTTTCTTAACCTGCTCCCCTGCTTCCACTACCTCACCACAGGCCTCATGCCCGAAGATCAAAGGCGGCTTAATCATAGCCATCATGGTTGGGGATGAGCGGTAGATATGGATATCGCTACCGCAAATAGCTGCTGCCTTTACCCTGAGGAGAACATCATTCGGACCAATAGTGGGCACAGCTACGTCCTGAACTTCGGCTCCGGGAGCCAGGCTTACCTTCACAACCGCTTTCACTTAAAGAACACCTCCGTCTCGACATTTACACTGTAAGTCCCTAGATTAGCCAAAGGAACAACGGCAGATAAAGATATCTTCCGTCTATTTTTGGTCACTTTAATCAGCCAACGATATTGAGCCTGTTACGGGCTTGGTCAGCTACTCAAATGACGGGGGGAGCCTACCCCAACAGAGGCTCAGCCTCCGCCAGCCGACCAATCATCTCATCAGCCAGCCTTTCAGCGTCGGTACCATAATCCTGCAGCAGGCTTTCCTTAACCCATATCGAAAACAGATAGCGTATGCAGCGGGCGTCATCTCGCTGAGACAAGAGGAACTCGGTGTGTTCCCGGTTGATACAGATACAGCCGCCATCCGGGTCGTACCAGCTTCGTGACTGGGCCTTCTCCTGAGGCGGTGAGAATAACTTAATTGGGGGGATACGAGTATCAGCCGGATATGATGGTCCAGTATGCTTTTCCTTTGACGGCTCGGCACCATGCCTGGCTTCCTTAGCCACACCAGTAGCAGTTCCCTTTCTCTCCGCTCGCCGGCCCCGGGAGCGATAGGGCAGGTCGGCTAGTAGCCCTCGCTCCCGGTAGCGCAGAAACTTATCTATCAGCCTGCCGGTTTTGCCAAGCACAATCTCGAACCTCCGCTCCAGAGAACTGGCACTTACTTTATCGACCATCTCCATTATTTCCGGTTCGATTCGGCTGAGTCCTGAAACAAATGCCTGGTAAACCTGGTCTTGTACCACGGCTGTTTTATCGGCGGTGCGCTTAAGACTATCGCAGCGAACATAGCCCTCGATGCGCTTATCAATCCAAGGAAGGGCTGTGAAATCATCAAGGTCGGTAAGCAAACAGATACGCATCCCACCGCGTCCGTAGAGGCTGACGGTGGCATCTGCCATGTCCCAGGGTAAAACGTGAAGTTCGATTGATGCCGAGCCGAACCGCCCCAGCGGTATTGAAGTTGACATCGCTCTTATACCCCGATATCTCTTGGGTGGAACTGGCTCCAACTTATCATCATCTGAGATTGACATCGCGTAAAGACCCTGCTTCAGGTCGTTGGTAAATTCTCGCCCCAGGTACTCCTTAAGGCGCTCCTTGGTAAGCTTGTCAGCAACCTCCGGTAAAATCCCCTCCAGGTAAACAACGGAGCCACGCCGCGAGTGAGTATGGCGGGCACAATGCTCAATAACGGCAGCCTGTCCTGTCTTAAGCCAGGACTGCTTAAGCACCAGGCAGCTCGAAGGCACACCTTCGGTCTCAGTGGCGGCAATATGTAATTCCTGAGCTACCAGAGGGAAGGCAAGTATTCCAATACCCTTCTCACCCCTCAGCGCCAGTTGAATCTTTTCTGAATCACCAATATGCTGCAGGACATACCTCATCTTTTCCTTATTCATACCAATCCCATTATCCGCAATCGTAATCTGCTTCAGGTGTCTATTTTGCTCGCGATCAAGGTCATACTGGAGATGAACCATAATCCGTCCTTCATCGGTACCCAACTGCTGTATAGCGTCAGCCGAATTCTCGACAAACTGCTTTACCGCCTCCTGATAATTCCGACAGACATCAGCCAGCACCTCAAAGACCCCGGGGCCAGTTTGAAGCTTCAGTCTCGCCAAAACGCACCTCCACTATATGTTTGCCACATAGATTTGAGTAGATAATCAAGTAAATAATAATGCAGCACCGGCAAAAAGACAATAGGCTCAGGGGCACAAAATAATCAAGCTCAGCAGCTACCGAGCTGGTAGCTCCCGGTAGCTGCTTCCGAAAGAATATATTAAAACACCCGAGAAACCTTTGCAATGTTTTAGCGGTTTATAAAACCTAGCGAAAGTGCCCTGCAGCTTGCCGCCGGGGGTAATTCACTGATACCGTAAAGGGAATCAACTCAAGAGTGGCCGGGCTAATGTCGCTGTCGGCAATGCTTTCGTCGGTAATATCATGATTAAACTGGTTAAATCCCGGGACCTATTTAACGATTCCGACGTACCCGGAGGCGTGCCATGACCGGGACGGTGGCATCATCTGGGGAATTAATGGTATTCTTAGTAAAGGTACACGATAGTAGCCGGGCTTATCATGTGGCGGTGAAAATAAACGATGTCGAGCTGGTGATTGGAGCTAACCTGACTGGTATCTTAAAATCAGAATCTATCAAGGTTAAGAAGGGATCAAAACAGGCATCGCCTAACAGACAGCAAAACCCGAAAAGCCCCACAGACAGACCAGGACTTAAGAGATAAAAAACTAACTAGCGAGGGATAGAGAAATGACAGCCGTCATAGTTGTATTGGCCATTCTGGGTTCCATAGCCGCTCTCACCTATCTTGTTCCCTATAAAAGAACCCACAAGAGAAGGGCTGAGCTTAGAGAAATCCTCACCGACCTTAAAACCCTTGAAGCAAACCCGAAGTACAAGGAAGCGGTAAAACTTAATATCGAATTCTTCAGAGCCATCCGAAACCCCTTTAGTTATGCTTGGTGGTTAATCTTTAAGGCACCGAAACTGAGAAAGAACCGAACCGAGATCGTCGAGGTCATCGACCTGCCTTTCACCAGGTGGCAGGGAAGGGTCATCGACATACTCTCCTGGTTTGAGGTCTGGATGGGAGCTCTAACACCCATCAAGAAACGAATTGTTCGGGAACTGGAGAGACTAAAAGAGGTTAAGCCAGAACCAATCGTGATCGCAAGCATTGGCTGCGGCGGTATGGAGCTGGAAAGACAGATTATTTATCAGCTCTTAAGAAATCGGTTCAGCTTCCCGCTGGTCTTCATCGGGGTCGATTACTCCCCGGCTGGCTTCGAGGTGGCAGCCTCCAAGCTACAGAAGCTCAGATCCAGAGGACTGATTAAGATTACTAACATTCCCCATCTGGACATTGAGACCTTAAACCAGCTGAAAGCTGACGCAACTTCTCAGAGATTTACCGTGGTATATCTGACCGCTGATGCCTTCGAACTTGAGAGCCTTCCCGAAGATTCCTTTGACCTTGTCTACCACACCAGACTGAGACATCACCTGACCTTAAAAGAAGGCAGGAGGCTGGACAGACTTGCCCTTCATCTGGCACCGAAGTTGATTGAGCTGGACGACTTATTCAGCGTCCTCGGGATTCTCACAATCAGTATCTTTATATGGCGCTTCCCCGCGGTGCTGAACGGAGCGATCTTTAGCTTTCTTAAGGACTTTTCCCGGAAAGAACTACTGGCCAGGAAAGAAAGAGGCTGGCAAGCAAATCGTCACGGCGGACCCTTTTCAAGCTACCTGAGAGTCTATGATAAGACAATTGCAAGCTAGGACCGCAGTGCGACTATCTCCGCAAATGATAAATGATAGCTGGGGCTGCTGGAGTAACCAAATAGCACTCGTTCCCCTAGACAAGGTTCGCTACGTTCGAAAGCTCACCAATTTCCGGGACTCTGATAGAGATAACGTCACCCGGAGCTAGGGCCGCTTCCTCGGTAACAATGATGCCGGTTCCAGTTAGCAACACAGAGCCAGCGGGGACCGGATTGGAACGCAAAAGAAACTCGATCATCTCCTCAATCCTTCGCGCAAGTCGTGAGGTGGAAGTCGTGCCCGAAAAGATTGTTTGGTTGCGGCGGGTGATAGTGCAGGAGATAATAAGACGGCAGGGGTCTGGCACCTGGTCCGCGGTAATGATTACGGGGCCCAGAGAGCACGACCCGGTGTAGATTTTAGATTGTGGCAGGTAGAGCGGATTCTCGCGCTCAATGTCCCAGGCCGATACGTCGTTAGCCAGGGTATAGCCGAGAATCTTCCCACCATTACCCAACACAATCGCAAGCTCTGGTTCGGGGGCGGTGAAATGAGAGTCAGGACGAATACCGATGGGTTCACCAGGACCAACACAGACCCGCGCCGTACCTTTGAAGAATATCTCCGGACGCGGTTTGCTGAAAACATAGGCATAGAAGCTCTCTCTGGTACCCACTTCATCATCTCGGAAGGCAGCACTTGTTTCATAGGTACAACCACACGCCCAGACCTCACTTGGTTCAATCGGAATTACCGGTCTGGCAGACTGCCTGTCAGGGCCCACCATCTGAGTAGCCAGATCGGCCAGTGGTATCGACCTAGCCTCGGATTCCCGAACCAAATCAAACAAAGTATAGCTGGGAATGGCCCGTGCCCACTCCCCATCAAATATAGCAGCCACAACCCGGCTATTAAATTTAATCTGTCCCAGCCGCATTTGGGTTTGATTTTACCTGTTATCGGTAGTTTTGTCAAAGTGTCGAATGTAGATTTGACCGCTATGAAACATATGGCCAGCCCCGAGGAAGCAGCCAGCGTGGTTCTTTTCTTAGCTTCTGATGAGGCTTCATACTTCCTCCAGCGGAAGCCCCAACCCTACGGTGGTCAATTCCCGCCCCTTATGGTATTCTTTCCCCATCGACACTCAGGGCTTTGCAACATAACCGAACTTTAGGGTAAGCTTAGGCTGATGAACTACCAGGGCAAAGCACTCACCATCGCCGGGTCTGATTCAGGAGGCGGTGCCGGCATCCAGGCAGACCTCAAAACCTTTGCCGCCTTCAGTGTCTTTGGCATGTCAGCGGTTACCTCAGTTACGGCTCAGAATACCACCGGGGTCAGGGCTATTTATGACCTTAGCCCTGAGATAATCGAGGAGCAGATAGAAGCCGTAATGGAGGACATCGGTGTTGATGCCATCAAAACCGGCATGTTATCCAACAGCACCATAGTTCAGCTCGTGGCCGACAAGATAAGAAAGTACGGTGTTGCCCGCCTGGTGGTTGACCCGGTAATGGTAGCCAAGGGCGGCAGTAAGCTCCTCGACGAGCCTGCCCGGAAGACACTCGCCGAAGAACTACTGCCTTTGGCCTATCTTGTAACCCCAAATGTGTTCGAGGCTGAAATAATAAGCGGGCTCGGTATCAAGAACGTAAAGGATGCCGAAAGAGCTGCCCTCTTGATTTATGAAAGGGGAAGCCGGAATGTCCTCATCAAAGGCGGTCACCTGCCTACGGAGAAGGCGACAGACATTCTATTCGACGGTGATAGATACTATTACTACGAATCTGAGCGGTTGGATACCAGGAATACCCACGGTACCGGCTGCACCCTTTCCGCCGCGATAACCGCCGGGCTGGCTAAGGGTCAGCATATTCGCCAGGCGATTGAGGTCGCTAAAGATTACGTCTATCGAGCGATTAACGACGCACCGAACAATATCGGTAGAGGCCACGGACCCTTATACCATAATACGAGACCCCGACGGTACTAGCCACGGAGAAAGACCAAAATGAAAGACGCGAAGCTCTCGGATAGATTGAGGAAGGACGCCGATGCCATCTGGAAACGAATCTTTGCGCACCCTTTCGTGGTCGAACTTTACACCGGGGTGCTACCGCCAGCCAAGTTCAAGTTCTACGTGCTCCAGGATTATAACTACCTGGTAACCGATATCAAAAACCTAGCTATATTAGCTTCCAGAGCCGGGTCCATTGAAGCGATGAGGGAGATGCTTGAGATAGCGCACCTCGAAGCCACCAGTGAATTTGAAAGCTACGAAAGACTTCTGGGGGAGCTGGGCTACACCATCGGGGATGCCATTAAAGCTGAGCCCACACCAACAAACACGTCCTACGGGGCTTTTCTCATAGCCACCAGCTCGCTGAAGACCTTCGGCGAGGGTCTCGCGGCAACACTACCCTGTTTCTGGAGCTACCTTGAAATAGCCGAATTCCACCAAGCCAGGCTGGCCGAGAACAAGAATGGTCTTTATGCCAGATGGGCCTCGGTTTATCTATCCGACGACTACCGACAGCTCGTTACGAAAATGAAGAGTCTCCTGGACAAGGCTGTCGGAGTGGAATATGAAAAACTCAGGGAGGCATTTATCACGGCGAGTAAATACGAATACCTCTACTGGAGCATGGCTTACGAGATGGAGGGATGGCCCACTCCGGCAAAACAGACGTGGAATGAGATTCGGTAATCTTATGACAAGGTAAGTTCAAAAGGAGGTGAGGGTATCTTGGAGGCGTCATCACTACTAAGAGAGGTAAGAGAGTATTTGGCACCACTGAACGAGCGCATCTTGCGGCATCGATACATCACCGATGCCGAAGAGGGCAGGCTAAAGCCGGACCAGATCAGGGCTTTTGTATCCAACCAATACTATATCGTCAGCTACGACATCAAGAGCCTGGGACTGATGTTAGCACGCTCCTCAACTGGCAAGGAAGCCGACTTCTTCAAGAACGTCCTCGATGGGGATATGGAGGGCTTAAGCCAGCTCGTAAAGCTGGCTCAGGCTCTGGGTTTGTCCACCCAAGAGCTGGCTGGATATAGCGCGATACCCGGGGCCGTAGCATACACCCACTACCTGGTAACGCTGGCTAGCTTCGCCCAGCCGGGAGAGCAAGCCATGGCACTGATTGTGAACCTTCCGGTGTGGGGCGCAAATTGCGTCAGGCTCTCCCGTGCTTTGCGAGCGAAGTACCGTATTGACGAGACTGGATTTCTGGACATCTTCACCTCACCTATGGAGGAAGCTGAGAAAAGCGCCAGCGAAGTAATAGAGGACTATCTCCCGCAAAGGAGAGAGCATATGAAGCGAGCAGCGGCGCTGGTGCAGGCATATGAGCTAATGTTCTGGGATGGTATTTACACATTTAAAGGAGGTTGAGACTGTGGAAAGCCAGGTTGAGCTTAATGAGGAGCGACTGAAACTACTGGATAAGCTTAAACAGCTCTCCCCCGATATGACAGGAGCAGAATGGAGTGTATTAGATAT
>CAZHRO010000016.1:0-10026 GCA_964535045.1 uncultured Dehalococcoidales bacterium
CAGGTTTACCCCAATAGCACCCTTCTGCATCCCATCATAAACAAACTGGAATACTTCAAGTTCAGTATCAACCTGCGGCCCACCGGCCATAACCACCGGAACCGGGCAGCCTCGAACCACCTTCTCAAAATTCTCGCACCAGTAGGTTTTTACCACCCGCGCCCCCAGCTCAGCGGCAATGCGGCAGGCTAAGGCAAGGTAGCGAGCGTCTCGCCTCCCAAGTTCCTTACCCACCGCCGTCACGGCCATTACCGGGATGCCGTATCTTTCACCTTCGTTAACCAGTTGCGACAGATTCAATAAAGAGTCCTTCTCATAGTCACTACCGACGAAGATAGAAATGCCCACCGCCGAAGCATTGAGACGGATAACCTCCTCCATAGAGGCTGTGATTCCCTCATTAGCCAGGTCTGCTCCCACCACACTGGTGCCCCCGGACACCCTGAGAATAATCGGCTTACTGTTATCGGGGTCCACCGACGAGCGCAGCACACCTCTAGTAATAAAGAGCGCATCGGCATAGGGCAGCAGTGGCTCAATTGTTTTCCGCGGCTCTTCCAGTCTCCTGGTAGGACCCTGAAAGTATCCGTGGTCAACCGGTAAGAAGAGAGCGTGTCCGTCTGCCCGGATTAATCGTGCCATGCGGTTCGCCATTCCCCAACCCATATTGGTAACCCCCTTTCAGGCTCTACTGCCAGTTGCCGTCGTCATGTTTTCCCGGCTTACTCCAGTTCCTATTTTATACTAGCCGCCTACCCGACGGCAACGACCTAGAAACTGCGGCCTTTAAAAATGCAAACGCCGGCGAGCGCCAAAGGGTTGATTTTCGACGGCTCTGGCACTATCATTCCTAGAGTCTGTACACTGGCACTGTTCCTTTGCGGGGCTTCAGTTAACTGCATGGGGGTATTTGTTGAGACCATGAAGATAGTGCTGCATATATGTTGTGGAGTTTGTGCCGCCGGCGTCGTGGAGAGATTAACCTCTGAGGGACACCAGGTTCTGGGGCTGTTCTATAATCCCAACATTCACCCGCTAGAGGAGTATCAGCGGAGGCTGGAGGCTGCTCGCGAGGTAGCCAGAAGACTGGATTTTCCCTTAGAGATAGGCCCTTATACAACGGAAGAGTGGTTTCAGGAAACTACTTCTTTAGAAAAGGAGCCTGAGGGAGGTAAAAGGTGCGAGGTCTGCTTTCGACTCAGGCTGAAAAAGGCTTATCTCCATATGGAAAACCAGGGGGGGGATGCCTTCACCACCACCCTGACGGTAAGCCCTCATAAGTCAGCCAGGGTCGTTAACCGGATAGGCCGGGAGATTGGCGGGGAGAGTTTCCTAAAGCGGGATTTCAAGAAACAGGACGGCTTCAAGCGGGCTATCGAATTAGCCAAGAAATGGTCTCTGTACCGGCAGAACTACTGCGGGTGTGTCTACAGTATAAGGTAAAGATAATACTCACGATACCTCGCCAAGTTGAAGGGTTACCCGGACAACTCCATGTTGACTAGGTATCAGCGGTAGCTGGTTCTTTTTTCAAAACGGTCGGGCTCAGTCTTTTCGCCAGATAGAGAAACGGAGTGTCAATTGCCGCTACCAGCAGCTTAAGAAGATAGGTTGAAAGCAGTATCTGGGTCCAGGTACTGTTATCAAAAACCCCCCACAGGGCGATGCTGCAGAAGATAACACTGTCAATCGCCTGGGAAACCATCGTTGAGGCATTATTCCTCAGCCAGAGAAATCTCCCCTTCGTTTTATCTTTCCAGAATAGAAAAGCCCAGATGTCGTGATGCTGGGATACAAGGTAAGCCGTTATGCTACCGGCAGCAATCCGGGGCATCAGGCCAAAGATGGTCAGCAGGGAATCCTGAGCAAAGTCTGAGGCGTGGGGAATGAACTTTAGCCCAATCTGCATCCACAGCGTCATCAGCGCCATGCCGATGAAGCCGAGCCATACCCCGCGCCGGGCCGCCTTCTTACCGTAGACCTCGCTTAAGATATCGGTGGCAAAGAAGATGCTGCCGTAGATTACGTTACCCAGTGTAGCCACCAGCCCGAAGATTTCGACCGTTTTTACCACCTGGATATTAGCCACAATAACTGAGGCGACAATGACAACGTAGAGCCCGGTCTTCCCGAAGAAACGGTAGATAAGAGTGACCAATCCCAGGTCAAGAAAAATAAAACCGACCCAGAGTAGACTGTTGAAAAGTGCCCCGGGTTCCATTTCAAGAGTGGTCATCTCTGATTTATTCCCTTACGATTCTGGGCTTCCAGCCACTTTTCCCGCTGGATAAGCCGCACCTCATCGTCGACCGGCCGGTAGCTGGCTAGGAATTCGTCTCTAAAAGCGTCAAAGGTGCCGCCAAGGATAGCCTCTCTAATTATCTTCATCAGGTTAGCCATGAAGTGCAGGTTGTGAATCGTAGCCAGCCGGTAGGCAAGCAGCTCCCGGCACCGAAACAGGTGATGCAGGTAGGAAGCTGAGAAATGGCGACAGGTATAACAGGTGCACTTCGGGTCAAAGGGGTCTTCTTTCTGGCTATAACCAGCATTCCGAATATTATGCCTCCCCTGCCAGGTAAAGAGAGCCCCCTTTCGTGCCACCTGGGTGGGAAGGGCGCTGTCAAAGACATCAATGCCTCTAGCCACCCCCTCAACTACGTCCTCGGGAGACCCCACCCCCATAAGGTGCCTCGGCTTATTCTCCGGGAGGAGAGCCACCGTTTTCTCAACTATAGCTTGAGTTAGCACCTTGGATTCTCCCAGGCTTAAACCACCAATGGCATAACCAGAAAACCCCAGTGATACCAGAAAGCCGGCTGACCTGCGACGCAGCTCGGGAAAGAGACCGCCCTGAACAATAGCAAACAGGGCTTGGTCATCGCGGGTTTTGGCTTCCAGGCACCGCGCTGCCCACCTGTGTGTCCTCTCCGTCGCCGCCTCAACTTTCTCCAGGGTCTCTGTATGAGAAGGGCACTCATCCAGAACCATGATAATGTCGGCGCCCAGCGATTCCTGAAACTGGATAGCCAGCTCAGGCGTAATAAGGTGCTGGCTCCCGTCAACATGGGAGCGAAAGATAACCCCGTCGTCGTTTATCTCCCGCAGCCGGGCCAGGCTGAATATCTGGTAACCCCCGCTGTCGGTCATCAGGGCTTTATCCCAGCCCATGAACCTGTGAAGTCCGCCTATCTTTTCAATCACCCCTATTCCCGGCCTCAGATAGAGATGATAGGTATTAGCCATGAGCATTCTTATGTCCAGGGTCTCCAGGTCATCGGGGGCTACTGCTTTCACAGCGGCCTGGCTACCCACCGGAGTGAAGACCGGCGTCGGCACCAGACCATGAGGGGTAACAGCTCGCCAGCACGAGCCTTTGTTACCGGGCAGGTTCTCACTATGCAGAAGCCCGTTGCGCTATTCGTGGCTTTCTCCTCTCATCCTTCCCCAAGCCAGGGTAATGAGGCTCTAACTACCTCAGACTTCACTACCCACCGTTAATAATGTTATTATTAGTGGTGGCCGCTAGCACAATCCAGTTTAAGCACCGAATAGAATATTATATACCTATTTATCCTGAACGATAAAGATATGGTAAACTAACCAATAGCCCACTCCGGGTAACAGTTTAGACCGCCGGGGGCTCGGAGCCGTTAGTTCGGTGTAGTTATAGCTTCATCCGCAGCTCAGATAAGAACCCAGCAGTTTGAGGAAGGAGATAGTTAGCTAAATGAGTAAAGTGGGCATTATTGCCAATCCATTTGCCAGTATGGACATAAGAAGGCTGGTTGCCTATGCCACCACCATGGGGAGCTACCACAAGATTGGCATTGTGAGGCGGGTAATCTTGGCTTTGAGTTGGGTTGGGGTCGATGAAATCCTGATCATGCCTGACCGCGACAATCTGGGATATCGAGCCTTGGCCGATATCGGGCAGCACAAGCTTAGATGTCGGGCCTCCATCCTCGATATGTCAATAACTAACGAGGCGGAAGACTCGATGAGAGCCGCCCAGCTCATGAACGGCCGAGGCGTGGACTGCATTATCACCATGGGGGGCGACGGGACTAACCGGGTTGTTGCCCGCACCTGCGGACAGGTGCCTATTACGCCCATATCTACCGGAACCAACAACACCTTCCCCTTTATGGTGGAGGGAACAACCGCGGGTCTGGCCGCCGGCATCATCGCCCGGGGAATTGTTAATCAAGAGCGGTGTGTCGCGGCCAGTAAGAAGCTGAACATCATCAAGAATGGCCAAGTAGTCGATTTGGCGCTCATCGATGCTGTCGTCCTGGATCAGCAGTTTATCGGTGCCAAAGCCATCTGGGACCTCTCTCAGGTCAGAGAGATTATCGCTACCCAGTGTCACCCTTCATACACCGGTATGGCTGCTATTGGCGGCAGCTTTCACCCCATAACCGCCGATGATAACCATGGGCTGTACCTCCGAATAGGTAAGAACAACATGAGGGTAAATGCAGCTATCGCCCCCGGGGTAATTGGAGAGGTGGGGATAGAAGAATACCGGGTATTAGGCCTTAATGAAAGGGTTAAGATTAACGTCGACAAACTGGCCCTTATAGCCCTAGATGGCGAACGCGAGGTAGAGATACACCCTCAAGACAAGATCGAGGTAGAGCTGTGTAAAAATGGCCCCCGGGTGGTGAAAATAAAGGAGACCCTGGAGGAAGCACAGAAGGCTGGCTTCTTTATTAACTCTGGAGCCTCAACTCTTTAGCCCGCGATGGAACTGTTCAGAATAGAAAATCTGGATTGCCAGAGAGGACACTCAGCCAGGGTCAAATTCCTGACACCCTGATGCTGGCGAATCTGGGAGGCCAATAAACTACGGGAGGGGGGAGACATGGTCAATCTTGACGAGCTAAGCCAGAGCGTGATTGCTGGAGACACGGATAGAGCTATCAGTCTGACGAAAGCATATCTGGACGCGGGAGCACCCGCCAAAGACATTCTGGATAAGGGTCTCATCTCCGGCATTAAAGCAGTTGGTGAGCTCTTCAGCAGGGGTGATTATTACCTCCCTGAGCTACTTATGTCCGGTGAAGCGATGCGGGCCGCGCTTGATACCTTAAAACCGGTATTGAGTAAGGGCGGCAGCCCTCCGGCGGGTAAATATGTAATCGGTACCGTTCAGGGCGATGTACATAACATCGGTAAGGATATCGTCATTATGATGCTGGAAGGGAACGGCTGGGAGGTAAGGGATTTAGGCGTCGACGTATCCCCCCAGGAATTCTGCTCAGCAGTCGAGAAGAACGATTTCCAGATTCTGGGAATGTCAGCCCTGCTCACCTCGACCATGCCCAAGTTTGCCGAAACCGTAAATGCTCTAAAGGCTGCCGGGCTGAGAGACAAGATTAAGGTAATGATCGGCGGTGCCCCGGTAACTCAGGCCCTCGCCGATGAAGTTGGTGCTGACGGTTATGCTCCGGACGCCCCCCAGGCAGTCACCAAGGCCGGACAGCTGGTTGCCAATTCGGGAAAGGGGAACAAAAATGCCACCGCTCACTAATGTCGAACGGGTATTTAGAGCCCTCGACCTAGAGGAGCCGGATGTGGTGCCCCACTTTGAATTTCTCATCCACCAGAAGGTGAGAGATGCTATACTGCCCGGGGCTACCTACGAAGACTTTGTCGAGTTTATGGACCTAGACGGTGCCGCAGTGTTCGATAAGACAGCCTGGAGATATGAAACCCTGGATACCGAAAAGAACATTGCCCGCGACCAGTGGGGCGGTGTGGTACGCTTCACTTCAGAGGATATTGCCCACCCCGTAGAACCGTGCCTCAAGTCAGAAAAGGAGCTCGATAGTTACGTCCCCCCTGACCCAAACCTGCCCTGGAGATATGAGAGGCTCGCGAGGCTGGTAAAGAGATTCAAGGGCAAGCGGGCTATCATTGCCACGGTTACCGACGTCTTTGATGTAGCCAGGGAGAGCCTGCTCGGGGATGTTGCCTATTTTAAGGCGATGATAACCAATCCCGACCTTATTGACCGGGTAAACAATATCGTGCTGAATTATCACCTGGAATACCTGAGAAACTGTATTGACATCGGGGTCGATATCATCCTGGTTACCGGTGATTTTGCGACAACCCAGGGCCCAATGGTCTCCCCCAGACACACCGCCAGGTTCATCATACCGCCCCTACAAAAGATGGTGTCATACACCCGGGAGCGGGGTGTGCGGGTCATTAAGCACACCGACGGGAACATCTGGAAAATCTTTGACCTGATTGTCGGAACCGGCGTCAATGGTGTTCACCCCATAGACCCGGAAGCGGGGATGGATATCGGGGAGGCGAAAACCAGGTACGGTCACAAAGTCTGTCTCATAGGCAATATTGACTGTGGCCCGCTCCTGACCTGGGGCACTGAGGAAGAAGTGCGCCGAGAGGTAAAGGAATGTATCAGAAAGGCCGGCAGGGGTGGTGGGCTTATCTGTATGTCCAGTAACTCGATACACTCGGCGGTAAAACCAGAAAATTATGTGGCGATGGTTAGAGCCATCAGGGAGTACGGAAGGTATCCCCTGGCCTTTAACGGCTGCTAAACAGGAACGCAGAAATGGGGTGGCATCTGACAGATTTCAGATGGAGCTCAAGCCTCGCTGCGACTCGCAATATAATATATAAAGAATGCCCATCCCTGTTGACCAGACCCTAGCCATCGTCTAAGGATTGAGCGGCAATAGCAGAGTGGCCCCTGGCTTACGGAACAAATACGACCTCGTGTACTTGGTGGGGTGGGAGTAAGCAACCTGTATCTTGGGGTACTCCAACCAGAAAAGGAACAGCCCGATAACCTGGGGCTTCGTTCCAAAGGGACCGACAATAACATTGTAGGAACCCTTCAATTCATTGTAGATGTTTTCAAGTGTCTTTTTTACAGCATATGGGTTATCAGCAGGAATGCTCCTTAATTCCACCGAAGGCTGCGAAAGCAGGTGCGAGTTGTTTTTCTCTGCGTACTTAAGGTAACTAAGATTACCATTACGCGGCGGGTTTGTTATCAGGGCTATAGTTCGGGCAGGGTTAAAATGCTTCCACACCGTAAGAGAGCGTTCGGCTTCAAATCCCAGAAACATGATGAGAACGTTTTCTTTGTCCAGGGAAACCGAGCCAAAGAAGTTGGGTACCGTGGTTATCTGTGAAACCCCTCTCGTAAGTTTAGTGGGCAGATATACCTGCGTTGTGTGTAACATTCTGGGAAGTCCCAGCTTCAGGTCAACGATAAGATACTGGAGAAGCTGTAGTAGATAAATCTTGGTAAACCCACTGATATCAATCGTGATAAAGGGGGTTTCAGGGTCTCGAGGGCGACACCGATTCCAAATATGCTTGAGCTGACCGATCCCCTCAGTTGGACTGTCACGCTCGCAGGAAATCACGAATACACCCTTGGAACTCTTTGTCCCCAGCATGCTCTTCAGACTATTGAGATTGGTATCGACCTGCCTTTTATAAAGCGGTTCTGCGATAACAAAGATTATTGAGAAGTTCGTGCGGTAGTTAGCACTCATCTTAATTACACTGGAGAGGCATCTCTCTTCAAAGCTGGCGCAACAGATAAACAGGTCGTCAGGCCCATATTCATTAAGCTTGGTCAGATGATCCACCTCGGCTGGTTGCTGTTCGCAGGACATATTCTCTACCATTCCGACGTTTGTTACGATTATTATACCACAAGCCATCCCCAACCGACCTCCAGGATAGGCAGCCTTTTCAAAAACCTTAGACTCATATTTGATTACTGGCAGGCCGGAGGTTTCTCTCCAGCCAGCCAAGGGGTGTGGCACACCACATGCGCCAGTGAAGAGGATGATCAAGGCCGCCCGGCACCCAGACACCTGCTCGCCCTTTTCGAAAAAAATCGTTTGGAAAACTATCCAAAGCTTATCAAAGAATCCTTCTCGTCACTTGAGAGGCCCGGAGAGACCAACCGCAACCGAACCGGAAAACGTCCTTGACAATGAGCAGGTAATAGATTATATTTTCCTCTCCTGCTAGATTAGGTAACCGAGATAAACTTTACAGTTAACCGGGATTTAGTGAATACTAGGGTAGTGTTCATTACGTCCTTAGAGTGAGCACTATCCGGCGATATTTAACATAGCGAAAGGGGGGGTTGGTTATGGAAGCGGAACGGAATAGAACTCTACAGGCCCTTCGGGTTGCCCTTCAGATGGAGATTGACGGCAGGGAATTCTATCTCAAAGCCAGCCGGGAAAGCAGTAATGACTTGGGTAAGAAGCTACTGCAATCGCTGGCTGGTGAGGAAGACCTCCACCGGCAGAAGTTTGAGGAGATATATCAGGCTTTGCGGGATAAGGAGGGCTGGCCGGCGACTGACTTCCAGCCAGACGGGGGTAAGAGTTTGAGAACTATTATTGCCCAGGCAATAGAAGAGACGGACTCAGAGGTAAAAGCTCAGGCTACGGAGCTTGATTCCGTGAAGACGGCGATGGACATGGAAAACAAGACCCATGATTACTATAAAAGCCAGAGCCGAACCGCTACCTATGATACGGAGAGGGGTTTCTACGAGACTCTGGCAGCTGAGGAAAGGGAACATTATCTGGTTCTGCTCGACTATTATGAGTATCTTAAAGACCCGGCCGGTTGGTTTGTTCAAAAAGAACACCCGTCACTGGACGGCTAATACTGGGGAGAGGAGAACAGAAGGATGCTGGAGATTAAGAATTTAGCGGTGGCGGTGGGGGACAGGGAGATCCTGCATGATGTGAGTCTGACAATAAGGATGGGAGAAACACATGTCCTCTTCGGTCCGAACGGCAGCGGCAAAACCACCCTGCTGGCGACGATAATGGGCTTCCCCAAGTACCGGGTAACCGGAGGCAGTATTACCTTTAAGGGGAAGGATATGACGGGACTGTCGCTGGACGAGAGGGCCAGGCTGGGCATCGGTATGTCGTTTCAGCGGCCACCGGTGGTCCGTGGAGTGAAAACACGTGACATGGTGGCTGTCTGTCTTAGGGAGCGGGGAGACGGGGAAATGATCAGTAAACTGGCGGTGAAAACTGACCTGGTTAGCTTTCTGGACCGGGAGATAAACTACGGGTTTTCCGGAGGGGAGATAAAGCGTTCCGAGGTATTGCAGCTCCTGGCGCAGAAACCAGAGCTGGCTCTGCTGGATGAGCCTGAGTCGGGGGTTGACCTGGAGAATATTGCCCTCATCGGTGAGCTGATAAATGAGCTATTGGAAAAGGACTGTCCCATAGTTGACCGAAAGTGCATGGGGCTTATCATTACCCACACCGGCCATATCCTAGACTATGTTGATGCCCGTACCGGCTATGTCATGTGTGAGGGCAGAATCGGTTGCGAAGGAGACCCCCATGAAATCTTGAAAACCATCAAACAGAAGGGCTATGGGGAGTGTATCAAGTGCCTGGTAAGGAGGTTTCACTAATGAGTAAGACGCAAGCCTCAAGGACATATCGGGACCAAGCTAAAGCAGCGGCTAATAAACCGGCCGCTCTCGGTCAGGACATCGACTTAAGCGCTTACGTTAGCTCAGCCGAGGAACAACCGTATCAGGCTAACCCATCACAACTCCCAGCTCAGGCCAAAAAGCAGATGCTGGAAGCGGGCATTATGCTGGATGACACCACCCAGCGGTCGGGAACCTATATTCAAATGGACAATACCCCGGTTCACAGCTCGGTCAGGGAAGAAGGCGTCGAGGTGATGCCGGTGAGCCAGGCTCTTAAGAAGTATGACTGGATGGCGGACTACTGGTGGCAGGCAATAGCCGTGGATACCGATAAGTACACGGCTAACATAGAGCTAAACCAGAATGACGGCTACTTCATCAGAGCTCTACCCGGCCGGAAGACTGTTTTCCCGGTCCAGGCCTGTCTTTATCTGTCGCAGGCGCGGCTTAAGCAGAATGTGCATAATATCATCATTGCTGAAGAAGACTCAGAAATGCATATCATTACCGGCTGCACCACCGCCTCCAGAGATGAGCCCGGATTACAT
>CAZHRO010000017.1:0-9928 GCA_964535045.1 uncultured Dehalococcoidales bacterium
TTAAGATGACGCCCCGTGCCAGAACTTCTTTGAATTTATCCGGGGTTTCATCTATAATTCTCTCTTAGTTGATGGGGGTGACGATGAGCAAGTTCATTGATAAACTAAAGCGTGTTTCACAGACTGCGGCTCAGCCGATGGGATTTGGGCGCAGGCAGGTAGCCTCCCCAACACCCAAGATGCTGCTGGTTGCCAGCTTGGCTAAAGTAGATGTGAGCAAACTGGCTGATTTGGTGGCTGGGGCTGATGCCGGGTTACTAGATATTTCTGAACTCGGTGGTGAGAGCAAGCTACTTCAGGGGTATGCCGATGCCGTATCGGACATCCCTTGGGGTGGCTGGCTAAAGATTAGCGAGTGGCGAGGAGATAAAAAGCCTGAACTCCGAAGCTGTGATTTTGTCGTTTTCCCGGCGGCACAGACACCGATAGGAATTTTTGACAACCCTGAAGTGGGTAAGATAGTGGAGGTCAGGTCATCACTTGATGAGGGTGTACTGAGAACGATTGATGAGCTACCGGTGGACGGCGTGCTTATCATGGTTGATAATGAGAATAGCTCCCCTATTACCTGGCAGCAGCTAATGCTTCTTCAGCGCTTTACTGACTTGGTGGCTAAGCCTCTGTTAATTCCAGTGCCCGTAAAGGTAACCGCGGGGGAACTCAGGATGCTGTGGGAATCCGGCGTAGACGGCGTTATTGTAGAAGTGGGCGCCGGCCAGCCTCACGGGCAGTTAAAAAAGCTCCGAGAGGAGATTGACAAACTGCCCCCCTCCTCACAGGGGAGGCGGGGCAGGGTAAAGGCTTTACTGCCTAAGATCAGCCGGGAAGCAGAAGCAGTTGGTGAGGAAGAGCTGCCTAGCGATTTATAGGGGACATGACCAGCCTGCTCAGGTTTCAAAAGCAGCAGAATTTATCGGGCAGGTCATCTATCCAGCAGGCTCTTTATCAATCTGAGTTCGTCGCGCGCCAGTCGGGGCATAAGGAAGTCCCGGGTAACAACTTCCCTCCCTTCCTGGCCTAACCTCTGGCGTACTGCCGGGTTGCGTAATAGATAGACTATTTTCTCGGCACACTCCTCAACGCTGTTTACCAGATAGTGGCTGAGTTCACCGGTCATCTGCAGGGGGATACCGCCAGCGTTGCCGGCGACTACCGGGGTCTCCTTCCATAGTGCCTCAGCGACTACCAGCCCGAAGCCTTCCCTGATTGATTTCTGAACCACCACATCACTGGCCCGCTGAAAAGCATTAACCTCCATGTTGCCGATGCCAGTCAGGTTGGAGTGGACAAACACGTCATCGTCTTTATTAGCCTCGGTGTGAATGGCGGCATACATGTCCCATGATTCCGGGTCATCCTGGGCAAAGCTACCTATCATAGCCAGCTGAAGCCCGGGTATCTCTTTTTTAGCTAACTGGTAAGCAGCGATGGTGCCGAAGGGGTCTTTCCAGCGGTCGAAGCGGGATACCTGGGTAATCAGGAAGCGGTTACGGTCAAAGCCGAGGTTCTCCAGCATTTCCCGGCAGAGGTACTTCTTAATAAACATGTTCTTGGAACTGAAGGCACAGATAGCCGGTGTCATGGTGGTAACTTTACTTAAACGGAGGTTCCGGGGTATAAATTTCTCGGTTGTGAAGACCGCGGCATCATACTCTTGAATGTAGGTACGCAGGAAATTCCATACCGTAGCGTCGGGCTGAGAACTATCGACATGGCAACGCCAGATCCACTTGGCCTGATTATCTGGAGAATAGTGGCGCAGGGCGGCTGGCTGGGGGTCGTTAACGATAAAAACATCGTAGTTGGGGTCGAGTTCGCGGGCGTTAGCCAGGTTATTGGTCAGGTATCTTCTTCTTACACTCTGTTTGCCTATTTCGGGAAAGGGAGCTCCCTGTAAGGCATTATGTAAACCTTTAGTAATGGTGAAGAAGCGGCGGTCGCCCCGTATCACCTGCCAGTCGGCCTTGATGCCCAGGGAGCGCAGCAGGGGGATATAGGAGACGAGAAGCTCAGCAACCCCACCCCCAAATGGGGTGGAATTGATGTGACACAGGCGCAGTCCCCTGAGCTCCTTCCCGAGGTCCACCACCTCATCAACAAGCTCTCTACTCTGTATAAGGCGATATTTATCAATATCCGATGTTCCCAGAGAGATTTTGTGTAGCATTAGAGCTTTCCACCTGCTTGCCGGGTATAAAAACCCGAGTCGTGCTGTTTCGCTAGTGTGCCGACCTTAACAGCTGCCAGAATTTTCCCTCGGTAGTTATCGCCGGAGCGACTACCATTTCAGCCTGGTGCATCTCGGGGATGGTGAAGGCGCCGCAGACACCCATGGCGGTGCGAATTGCCCCGATGAGATTCTGGCTGCCATCGGTGACTGAGGTGGGACCGAAGAGGATTTGCTCAAGTGTCCCGGAGATACCCACCTTAATTCGGGTCCCTCGGGGAAGGGCCGGGTGGGGATGGGACATGCCCCAGTGATAACCCAGTCCCGGTGCCTCCTTAGCTTGAGCCAGAATTGAGCCGAGCATCATCGCATCTGCCCCGGCCGCCAGGGCTTTACACAGGTCGCCACCCTTGCGGAAACCGCCATCGGTAATTATCGGTACATATCTACCAGACTCACGTTGGTACTCGTCTCTGGCGGCGGCGCAGTCTATGGTAGCCGTTATCTGAGGAACACCGACACCGAGGACCTCTCGGGTAGTACAGGCAGCCCCGGGCCCAACACCGACCAGGACGCCGGAGATTCCGGTTCGCATCAGCTCAAGGCAGGCACTATAGCTGACACAGTTACCGACGATAATGGGCATTGGCACCGACTTGCGAAGCTCGGAGAATATCAATCCCCGGTAGCTTTTGGAGGTATGCCGCGCGGTGGTAACCGTGGACTGGACGACCAGGATATCGGCTCCAGATTCAGCCGCTATTGAGGACAAGCGCTTGGCGTTGGCTGGAGTCACCGAAACGGCGCATACGGCGTTACCCTGCTTAATTGATTGTATGCGTTCGGCAACGAGGTTCTCCTTAATCGGCTGCGAATAGACCTTCTGGAGTAGCGGTGTAATCTCAGTCTCGGATGACTGAGCAATCCTGGCGAGTACCTCTTCGGGATTATCGTATCGAGTTTGCAGACCTTCCAGGTGAAGAACTGCGAGTCCCCCCAGCTTACTCATCAGGATAGCGAAGCTAACATCAGTCACCGCATCCATGGCCGAAGCGACGACGGGGATGGTGAAGGTGAAGTCCTCTATCTTGAAACCAATGTTTGTCTGGTCGGGATTGATGGTGGCATCACCGGGCACAATAGCCACTTCGTCGAACCCGTAGGCACGCCGCAACTGCTTAAACTGAGGAGTCGCCATTTTAGCCCTTTCTTAGAGGAAAACTATACCAAAGATAGGGCTCTAAAGTCAAGGAGCTTTAACAGACGCTGATTTGCGGGGGCAGGCTCGCGATAACAAAACAACCGGGAAAAGACAGCCACAGCCTTAGTCTGTTTGTCTCTTGACCGAGTTGGCAATATCAGAGGCGTTTATTATCATGGACGAAGGGTATAAGCCTTTAGTCCTCGGCAAAGAATCCAAACTCAACCAAACCCTCTCCATTTATGACCGCCACTACCAGCGAGCACTCGTTAAGGTAGAGTTCAACCGGGTTAAATCGGGAGGCCAGCTTCTTCCTCAACTGCTCGGCTTTCTCAAGGGCATTCACATGGGTTACCGCCACATGTAGCTTCTTCCCCCGGCTTCTTTCCTCCACCAGATTAAGTGTGGCGTCTATTGCCTTAGCCAGGGTTCTCTCTCTTAATATCGGTTTGGTCACTCCGCCACTGGCGGCACCGGTCTCCAGCACTGTTGCGGTGGGGATTTCCGACCTGGCCCAGGCCTTAGCCTCGCCGACTCTCCCACTGCGGTCAAAATGAAAGAGGGACTCTCGTATGGCGAGCGAAACCGCACGCTGTCTTATTCTATCGGCAGCCTCAATCACTTCGGGCAGGCTTTTGCCTTCGCTGGCGGCCCTTGCCGCCTCAATGGCGATAAGCATCTCAGCACCAACGACGGTGAGGGAATCAAAGACCTCGATGGTAGTGTGGGGCAGCTCCTTCTTGGCCAGCTCTTTAGCGTTCAGCGCCGAGTTATATCCCTGGGAGAATCCACTGGTCAGGACAATAATCAGGATAGCCTCTGCCTGCTGGCTTGCCTTCTTACACAGCTCTAAGAATTCTCCAGGAGAAGCAGGTGAGGTGGTGGGCAGGTTCTCCTTGCCCCTGAGCCGGGTAAGAAGCTGCCCCCGGTCTACCTCCCCTTCCAGGTAGTCCTTGCCATCCATCTTAATATGGAATGGTGCCTCTAAGATGTCATATTTTTGGGCTATCTCCGGTGGTATGGTGGCAACGCTGTCGGCGATAATGGCAACTTTTTTCATTCTGGTCTCCCTTTCTGTTTTTACTCTGCAGGAAGAAGGAAAACAGGCTAAGTATACTAATGATAATACAGATAATATAACCTTTTGTCAATAGGTATAGACGAGTGGAGAGATATAAGGTTATAATAATCGTGGTTAGAGGAAGATAAAAAGCGATGGCGGTTCTTTACCTGGTAGCTACTCCTATTGGTAACCTGGAAGATATCTCCCTGCGCGCGTTGCGTATCCTGCGGGAAGTAAGGCTTGTTGCGGCTGAGGATACCCGCCGTACCAGGAAGCTCCTGGTTACATATGACATTGGGACACCGCTGACGAGCTATCACGAGCATAATAAATGGTCAAAGATAGATTATATTCTGGATTGCCTTGCGGCTGGCGATGTAGCTCTGGTTTCTGATGCCGGGATGCCGGGGATGTCAGACCCGGGCTATGAATTAGTCGTCGCGGCCAGTGAGCGTGGCGTTCCAGTGGTGCCCATTCCCGGGCCATCGGTAGTTATTACCGCGCTGGTTGTTTCTGGATTGCCCACCGGGAGGTTTATCTACCTGGGTTTTTTACCCCGCAGAGCCAGTAGTCGGCGGCGGCTGCTAGAGTCGGTGGCTGATGAACAAGGCACTATTGTCGCCCTGGAGTCGCCGCACCGCCTGAGGGCTACCCTGGATGATATTCTCACTGCCCTGGGTGATAGGCGCGTGGCGGTATGCCGTGAACTAACCAAGATTCATGAAGAGGTTTTCCGGGGGGTAGTGAGTGAGGCGCGGGAGCACTTTACCCAGCCGCGGGGTGAGTTTACCATAGTTATTGCGGGGAAGGAGGAAAGGGGAAAGTTAATGTTGACTGAGGATATTCAGCGGCAGTTACGCAACCTGCGCCTATCTGGAGCAACCGCCAGGGAGGCAGTTGCCAGAGTGGCTCAGGAAACTAAACTATCCCGAAGGGAACTCTACCGTGCCTGGCTTAAACTGATGTGAGGCCTGAGCCTGGCTTCGTTTGGCTATTCAGGGCTTGGTACTTAGTTGGAGGTTATTAAGATGCGTCAAGGTTGCATTTCTTTAGGTAACATTAAGTGTGACGGCTGTCAGCGCGTTATCCCACATTCCGAGCGCTACCTGCTTATTGAAGAGACAGCTGGCGAGAAGACGCGCCTGTGTGTGGAATGCTGTCTGGAGAAAGGCTACGCTCGCTATAAAGAGGATAAACGAGAG
Source organism: uncultured Dehalococcoidales bacterium (assembly GCA_964535045.1). Lineage (GTDB taxonomy): Bacteria > Chloroflexota > Dehalococcoidia > Dehalococcoidales > UBA5760 > UBA5760. Next base: position 5,634 of record CAZHRO010000017.1, read on the forward strand.
CGGGTGCTGACCTTCTTTCCGGAGTAGATCTCGAGCTCCGTTTAGCTGGTGAGTCAATATCTTTATAAGAGGCTGAGAGGCAAAGTTATGAGTGAGAGAATCTTAATCGGGGTCGCCTGGCCTTATGCTGACGGGCCGCTACACCTGGGGCACATTGCGGGAGCTTATCTACCGCCTGACATATTTGCTCGCTACCACCGCACCAAAGGTGATGAGGTGCTGATGGTATCAGGTTCCGACCAGCACGGCACGCCAATAACTCTTAAGGCAGAAAGGGAGGGTAAAAGTCCGGCTGAGGTAGCCAGCCAGTACCACCAGGGTTTCCTTGATTCCTGGCAGAAGTTCGGCATCTCTTTTGACCTGTTTACTTCTACCGCTACGGCTAACCACGCCCAGGTAGCCCAGGACGTTTTCCTTACTTTGCTTGGAAAGGGTTACATCTACAAGGCTGCGGTCTCGCAGCCCTTTTGCCCTCGCTGCCAGCGGTTCCTGTCCGACCGTTATATTGAGGGTACTTGTCCCTACTGCCAATCTCACGGGGCGCGGGGTGACCAGTGTGACGACTGTGGTAAACCTATAAACTCGGCCGAGTTAGTTAACCCCCGCTGTTCTTTCTGCGGCGCCACTCCTGAGTTCAGGAATTCGGAGCACTTCTTTCTTCGGCTTTCTGCCTTCCAGGACCGGCTTTTAGAGTGGGTGAAGCAGCAGACCCACTGGCGGCAGAATGTCCTCAACTTCACGCTGCGCTATCTGGAGGGGGGACTCAAGGACCGTGCCATTACCCGGGATATAGACTGGGGAGTTCCCGTGCCGGTAGCTGGGTTTGAGAATAAGCGTCTCTATGTGTGGTTTGAGGCGGTCATCGGCTACCTTTCTGCCACCAGGGAGTGGGCACAGGCTAAAGGAGATGCGGAGAAGTGGCGTGTTTTCTGGCAGGATAGCTCCACCAAGGTCTATAACTTTATCGGCAAGGATAATATTGTCTTTCACACTATCGTCTGGCCGGCGATGCTGATGGGCTGTGAGAACCTGAATCTACCCTACGACGTGCCGGCTAATGAGTTCCTGACGATTGAGGGTAAGAAGCTCTCCACCAGTCGTAACTGGGCGGTCTGGCTTCCTGACTACCTGGAGCGTTATGACCCCGACCCACTGCGCTACCTGTTATCGATAAGTATGCCAGAAACCAGCGATACCGATTTCTCCTGGCGTGAGTTTGTGCGCCGCAATAATGACGAGCTGGTAGCTGCCTACGGGAACCTGGTGCATCGGGTGCTCACCTTTACCTACCGTAATTTCAAGGGCTGTGTGCCGACACCCGAAAGGTTTGACAGCCGCAGCCGGGAGATGGTTGACCTGGCTAAGGAGACCCTGAATTCCGTGGATGAGCTTCTTTATCACTGTCATTTCCGAGAGGCAATAAGAAGGGCTATTTACCTAGCCCGGGAGGCAAATCGCTATCTGGAGGAGAAATCTCCGTGGAAGATAATTAAAGAGGACAAGCCAGCCGCAGCGACTACTTTATATGCTGCTATCATCATCATCTCCTGTCTGCGGACGGTGCTTTACCCCTTTTTGCCTTTTAGCTCAAAGAAGCTGCACGAGTATCTGGGCTTTGATGGTAGCGTAGAGGCTGACGGCTGGGATTTACGTGCTCCGGAGCCGGGTCAGAAATTGCTCCCCCCCAAGCCGCTTTTCTCTAAACTTGATGAAGGTTTGGTTGAAGAAGAGATTAGTCGGCTGGGGCAGGGTAGCGGGGGATAATTAGGGGGGGACATCTTGCCGCTAGAGACAATCTACGAGCCGATTCGAGATGATTTAGCCAGGGTAGAGACAGGATTAAAGGCTGTCAGCCAAGCTAACTATCCCTGGCTATCACAGCTTCTAGAGCACAGCTTGGAAAGTGGCGGTAAGAGGATTCGCCCGGCCCTGGTTCTCCTGTCGGGCAAGTTCTATAACTACAATCTTGACTCCCTGCTACCCATGGCGCTGGCGGTTGAGGTTTTGCATACCGCCACCCTGATTCATGACGATGCCATTGATAACTCGCCGCTCCGTCGCGGTCGCCCCACGGTCAGCAAAGTGTGGGGTGAAGATAAAGCCATTCTGCTGGGAGACTATCTCCTCGCCAGAGCGGAAGAGCTTGTTAGCCAGACTCAAAATCTTCGGGTCATACGGCTTTTCGCCCGAGCCATCATGACCCTGGCTGGTGGCGAACTGGGCCAGGCTTTCAGTGCCTTTAAGCTGGAGCCGACCCGTGAGCAGTACCTGGCCAGGATTTCAGCTAAGACAGCGTCTCTGATTACCCTGGCGCTAGAGTCCGGGGCTATCCTGAGCCAGGCCCCAGAAGAGGCAGTTGCGGCACTCAGAGAGTACGGGCACAATCTGGGCATCGCTTTTCAGATTGTCGATGACATCCTGGATTTTGTTGGCGATGAGGCAGAGATGGGTAAGCCGACCGGCTCCGACCTCTCCGAAGGTACGCTAACCCTCCCGTCCCTGCTGATTCTGGAGCGCTATCCGGATGATAACCCTGTAAGGCAGCTGTTTTGCCATGAGGGCGATAAACCGAAAAATCTAAAGCTGGCAATAGAACTGGTGCGTAGCTCAGGGGTCATTGAAGAATGCTATGAAGTTGCCTCAGACTACGCTGCCCGTGCCCGTCGCCGCCTTGATTTCCTACCCGATGAGCCGGCCCGCCGGTCGCTAAGCGAACTGGCCCGATATGTAGTGGTACGAAACAGGTAGGTGCGGACCTACGCCCCTTCAGTAATCTTGCGTCCAGACAGTGCCATCCTGGTAGGTTTCTTTCTTACAGGTGGGCAGCCCTTCTTTAAACTGGTCGACAACAAACTGGCAGGCGGCAAAGCCCTCCCGGCGGTGGGCAGAAGCCACGGCCACGACCAGATTGATATCACCCACCCACAGCCTGCCGATTCGGTGAACGAGAGCGATATTATTTACTGCCCAGCTTTGCTTTGCCCCGGCGACAATCTGCTCCAGCCGCTCTTCCGCTTTTCCCTCGGGGTCGCTGTATTCTACGGAAAGAACTGGTTTACCCCGGGAGCTTCCCCGGATTAGCCCAACATAGGTGACCACACAACCGCTATCATTCGTCCTGACTTTATTAACTATAATCTCTGGTGAAATAGGCTCTTTCGTAATCATTACCATACTGAATCCCTACTATTTGTTATTCGCTGGTAGTGTCGCTCTTTCTCAGCGACCAAGCCCGCTCTTTCGGATTGTTAGAGGGCCCATTTACGTAAGATTAGGCGTAGCCGGGACTGGTTTTGGGAGGTGGCTCAGTCAGGATGGGGGCTTTTTTGGTCAGCTTCCTGGTCTTAGCCTTTGTCTTTACTGGTTCTGAAACTGGTTCGGCAGGAGCTGCTTCAGGCGTCGGGGGAGTGGAATCGCTGAGTACTGCCTCAAGCTCATCTCCCTCCAGGGTCTCCTTAGCGATAAGCTTCTGGGCAATCTTTATCAGTCTATCTTTGTTCTCAGTTAGAATCCGGGTAGCTACCTGAGAGGCGTGCTCGGTGAGATTATAAACCTCCTCATCAATCAGTTGCGCTATCTTCTCACTGTAGTTTCTCTGCTCGGTAATCTCGCGGCCGAGGAAGACAAGCTCCTCTTTATGCCCGAAGGTTCGCGGCCCCAGCTTATCGCTCATGCCGTAATCAGTTGCCATCTTGCGGGCAATCATTGTCGCCCGCTCGATATCGTCGGCCCCCCCGGTGGTCATTTCATCGAAAATGAGTTTCTCGGCGGCGTAACCCGCGAGCAGAGTGGCGAGCATATCATTAAACTGGGAGCGCGTCATCAGGTAGCGGTCTTCGGTGGGTAGCTGTCGGGTATGACCGAGTGATATGCCTCTGGCAACTATTGAAATCTTATGAACCGGGTCAGCATTAGGCAGCATCCTGGCGACCAGGGCATGCCCGGCTTCGTGATAGGCAGTGATTTCCTTTTCCTTAGGGCTTATCCGCCGGCTCTTCCTTTCCGGACCGGCAATCACCCGGTCGATGGACTCCTCAAGCTCCTCCATGCCAATAGCATCCTTGCTCCGTCTTGCTGCCAGAATGGCGGCTTCATTAACTAGATTAGCAAGGTCAGCGCCGCTAAAGCCGGCGGTTTGTCTTGCCAGCACCTCCAGGTTGACCGAATCGGCCAGAGGTTTCCCTTTAGCGTGCACTTTAAGAATAGCGGCACGACCATTGATATCGGGTCGGTCCAAGATAACCCGGCGGTCGAAGCGGCCGGGGCGAAGTAGAGCGGGGTCCAGGATATCCGGC
>CAZHRO010000018.1:0-9330 GCA_964535045.1 uncultured Dehalococcoidales bacterium
CAATATCAAGGAAACCTGTACTGAGGCGGCATCGCCTGACATAGTGGGGGCAAGCACCGGGCTTACCTTCTCTGGGCCGGCTTCGCTCATCACCTTAAGCTGGTCGCAAATCTGGAGCAGTCCGCAGATTGAGTCGCCAATGATAACTCCAACCTCCTCAGCATCACCGTTACTCAACCTCAGGCTGGCGTCCTCGGCTGCCTGAAGGCTAGCGGCGACGGCGAACTGGGTAAACCTATCCATCCGGTCCACTGCTTTCGGTTCGACATAGGCATACGGGTCAAAGCCTTTCACTTCGCTGGCATACTTGGTCTTAAAAGCTGTCGTGTCAAAGCTGGAGATATAATCAATCCCCGACTTCCCGGCAATCAGGGCCTCCCACATCTCGGAAACGGTGAGGCCAACCGGGCTAATAACCCCCATCCCCGTAATAACCACCCTTCTCTCACTTAGCGACACATCTACCACCATGAATATCACCCCCTTTGCCCTAAGTCGAGCATCTCCTCTGCAATCTTAAATTGTCCCCCAGTCCTCTTAAACCTCTCATTTAATAGCTCGTAGTAGTAACTGTAGCAAGATTCAACGACTCTGCACGGCTTCACGCTTGCGCTCCGCCGCTACGGCCGCAGGTTCTTTCGCCACGCCCTTGACCAGACACTCAATCATGCTATCCGAGGGATTAACGTGTGGTGGCTTCAGATGAGCCAGGTCAGCACCGGCCGCCTGTTGCCTTAACATATAGCTCCGGAAGGCATTCTGCGGCAGCAGGGTAACCTCTAACGGCCTCAGACCAATAAATGCTTCGAGGTCAGCATAGGGCGGGTCCAACCTTGTCAACTGCTCATGAACGGCAGCGCCTACCTCATCAGGCGTAATATGTCCGTCCTCCTTAAGCTCGAGGTATAGGTGTAAAATCGGCTTATCACTCAGCTCCTTGCGCACCGTCCACTCCTCGTAAGGAATCCCCGTGTCCTCAATCGCCTGCCAGATAACCCTTTCCGTTAACCGGGTAAAACCGGCAATATCAATCATATCATCCACACGACCGTGAAATGTCATCTGTGGAATATCGATACCGAGCTGCTCGTTGCGCAGTGATATTATCCTAATCATATCGCCAAGTTTATATCTGACAAACGGCCCACCGTAGAAGTTGGTAATTACCAGTTCGTAATTCTCTTCCGGCCTAACCTCGTCTAGAAGCAGGGTCTCTGGCTGATAACTGGGGTCAGCTCTGGATTTCAGGCTCTCTTCCTCAGGGATAAACTCAAAGAAGTTGAGGTGAGGTATGAAAGTCATCCCCTGGTAATCCCAGGTTTGCGTCGCCATAATTATGCCCTCGGTGCCACCATAGACATCCAGAGGGTAACGGCCCCACATCTCCCTGACCCTTTCCCTGAATATGGAGCCATCGGAGCCGGTTGAGACTAAACCTTTAAGCCTCCAGATATCCCGGGGCAGCATACTACGGCGGGCGAGTTTGCTTTTCATTAGCCCTTTCAGCAGCCGAGATAGAGTTTTGGGCCTGCCCAGCAGCGGTTTAATATCAATACTCCTATCTCCCCGGCTGAAATGCTCGCCGATGGCTACCAGGACACTGGACATGGCGAAAAACAGGTCCAGTCCCTCGAATATAGCCAGTCTGAAACCGAGTTGCACCCTGTCCTCAAAGGACATGCCTTCGGCAACCTTCAGCGGCGGCAGAAAATCAAACACCTCATAAGGAGCAGCGTGAATCAGCGCCCCGGTAGTGTAGGGTGGCGGGGCGAGGGCGTAAAGAAATTTGTCCTTTCTCTTGTAGGCAATCTCACCCCTCTCCTTACAGCAGGAGAAGGCGAGGCAGGCAAACAGCATGGCTCGGATTTCGTCAAACTGGCGGGCAGTAACCGGGGCCCACTTGAAGGGATACTCACCAGACCGACCTGAGGTATGCTGCCAAAAGAGTGGTTTCGCCGGTAGGGCACGCTCATTCTTGGTCAGCAGAAATGGTTCATAATCATCATAGGTCGTCAGTGGTACCTGCCTCCGGAATTCCTCTACAGTTCCGGGTTCAGCCCCACGCATGATACTCCGCCCCAGCTTACACTTCTTAAGTAACCTTATCTGCTCCAGTAGCAACCGCCGCTGAATACCCATGCATTCCTCTAAGCTCAGGTCAATAAAGCCGCAACACCTTTGCCACAGCTCTTCACTTTTACCATTAACGATTAGTTCTGCTTCCCTACTCATTATGCCCTAACCTCCTTGAGTTAGATTATCAGGACCCGGCCTGCGTACGGAGCGCAGGAAGGCATTGATACTCCTTCGAAGCGGCCATAACATCGGCGTTTCCCGCCGGTAGGCCTCGTATTCTTTAAACATGCGGCTGAAAATAAACCTGTCTTGAATAACCACCAGCACGATATCCAGCAAGATAAACGTCGGCGCAGCCACAAGTAGCAGCCGCGACCCTGAAACTGGAATCAGGGATAGCATAAGGAGGGTGAACCAGATAACCCCGGGGTGGCGAACCAGGGCATACACCCCGGTCGTTATCAACCTGTCACCAACACCCGCCGCCATATAGGTTTTACGAAAGGGAAGACTAATAAATAGTGAATGTATCAGCAAAGAGGATGACACCGCCAGGACTCCCCAGCCTAACCAAGTCAGCCAGGCCGGTACTAGCAGCTTATCCGGCCACAGGCATATTTTTACCAGTGAGTAAACCAGCAAACCACAACCCGAAGCCCAGATGATTGGCTTTACCCTGCGAACCCTCTTTAAGGAAACAAGGTCAAAGAGATGTATTACTGTAAAGCCGAGAGCACCAATCGCGATATATAACATAATACCTTCCCTAACTAATATTACGGATTGGGTTAAAAATGGGAAGGTACTAAATTCTAGAACAGTGTTCTATACCCCCGGGGCAATTAAAATCAGCGTAACTAACCTAAAATAACCAGACCTTAACATCTTCCTGACACATCCTGGCAGCAACTGCCCCCTGACATATAACATCCTCAAGCGTGAGCATCCGAGGAGGATTGCACACTCACTTGTCTCTATTCCCACACAGAGTCTATATAGCGTTGTTTAATAAGTCTATACCCACCCTAATAAAAAACCCCCTCGACGAGGAGGGGGTCGAAATTTTCAAATTACTTTATACTGAAGTATAGTTTGGCTAACCAGCTACTTCCATTTAATCGTGGCCTTTCCCTTGTCGCTATCAGTCTCCAGGTCCTTCTCCAGCCCCTGCAACCGGCTGGTGATTTCCGCAAACTCCGATTGGGGAGACTGCTTACCCAGCTCAAGCCCGTAACTGATGAAGAAGTCCAGGAAGCTCCTGAGGAGTTTCTTTATGTCCTGCTCCAGGGAACGGAACTGCTCTTCAGTGACATAATTATGGTCCTGTACCTTCTCCTCTTTCAGCTGACTATCAATCAGAAAATCGATAAACTCCGCTTGACTCATATCGCCACGATTTTCATCGATTTTCCTCACCAGCTCGGCTGGAATTATCAGCATTCTTTTATCAGCCATAAACCCGCTCCTTCTCCAATCTTAGTCTTCCTCCCTTAATTCGAGCGTCTCGAGAACAGCGTCAATACTCTTGAGCAGCTTGAGACCCTTTCTGGTCACCCGATAGGTTACCGTAGGATTCCCCACGGTAACCCTATCTATCAACCTGAGTTCAAGCAGGTATTTGAGATACTTCTGTAACTGGAAAAAGCTCATGTTGGCGCTGTACATTATCTCAGTCTTACCCGCTTCACCCAGCCTTAATATATCAGCTATCACCTCGATACTTGACCTTCGGCGCTCCATTTTGATTACCTGCTAGTTAGACTTTCTCCCTAGTCCTATCGTACTAGTGTCTACTATAGTAATGCGCCAAACGGCAAATGTCAATACCCCTGAGCTATTTTTTGGTCTATTTTCCTCGGGGGCGAACGCCAGCGCCCTGAGAAACCCCAGGGTCGAAGTGTCACCTGATAAGTACTACCTAGAATAATCGCAGGTACCAGTTGAGGATATTAGGTCCCCAGATTAGGGTTACCAGAGTGGCTACGGAAAGGGCCGGGCCGAAGGGAACAGTCTCTTTTCGCCTCTTTTTCTTGAGCAGGAGCAGAATCACCGCCACCAAACCACCCAATATCGCCGCCATGATGAGAGTAAAAAATACGAGGGGAAAGCCGATAACCAACCCGATCAGGGCCGCCATCTTGACGTCCCCCCAGCCCATACCCCCTCTGGAAACAAGAACTATCAGCAGGGCTATTCCCAGCCCGACCGCCGCGCCAATCCCTGCCTGAGCGAGTCTCGGAGGCAGAAATATGAAAGCGTTCCCCAGTATGGAAACACTGATGCTCCCGGCCAAAAACACGCTGATGAGTACGGCGGCTATCATACTCGGGAACACAACCTTATTCAGAATAAGCCCGCGCTCCCAATCAATAATCATGAGCAGGATGAAGAGGCTTCCGTAGAAGGCGGTAACCCCCAATTCAGCGCTCAGACCGTAGTGCCAGTAGAGAAGCGCAAACATGGCACCGAAGCCGATTTCTACCCCCACTAGTCGCCGGGGAATGGGTGCCTGACAATAGCGGCAACGACCCCGTAGCCACAGGTAGCTGAAAACAGGGACCAGGTCTTTTGCCGCCAGGCGGCGCTGGCAAGACGGACAGTGGGAGGGGGGAAAGAGCAGCGATTCGTTATTGGGTAAGCGGTCAATGCAGACATTGAGAAAACTAGCCACCACCATGCCCAACACGGCAAAAAGGGCTATCAGAACACCTTCCATCTTAGTCACTATTTTGGATGTTTTTTAGACTCAAGTCAATAGGTAGCTATAAATTCACCCGCTAGGTTTTTGCTATAGAAAGCAAAGGGTCTTATCCCAGACATTGCTTTTGACAAATGAGAGGGGGTATACTTTTTATGCAGGTAGCTCGCACTCGAATAATTCCCGGTCCCACGGAGTCGAAAGATGGTCAAAGACAATAACAAATTAGAACCAGAGGAATCTCAAACAGGCTTAGAGGAGGATGAAAAATCCACCAAATTAGTAATGGCTATCATGGCGGGAAAAATCATTGAGATTAAGCCTGAGCTTGATATCGCCAGCGAGACGGGTTTTACCTATCCCCTGGTAGAACAGACACTGGGGATTAAGAGTCAGGAGGCAGTATCGATTCTGGAGTCCCTGGTTAGCAAGGATATACTAAAGAAGGATTTCTTTGACCGCTTCCTACGTTGCCCTCAGTGCCAGTCGGTAAATCTGAGACCCACCACCTACTGCCCCAGGTGTGGCTCGGGTAATATCGCGCGGGGTAGAATCCTGGAACACTCCGTCTGCGGCTATGTCGGACTTGAAGATGAGTTTATGACCGAAGGCAGACTGGTATGCCCCAAGTGCCAGGCGGAGCTGCATACTGTTGAGAGGGATTACCAGAGCCGGGGGCTGATGCGCAAGTGTCATGACTGCGGCGAGGTTTTCCACATCCCGCTCATAAAGTGGCGCTGTCTCAGATGCTCCTCACTTACCAGCGAGGATAAGGTTACCGAGGTAAACATCTATTCCTACCGCCTTAATGAGGCGAAGCGAAACTGGCTGGAGTTTGAACTTAAACCCAAAGCCCAGCTCATAGAATTCTTGAAACGGCGCGGTTACGAGGTTACTGAAAACGCCCTCAAACAGGGAAGGTCTGGGGCCAAGCACAACATCGATATCCTGGCCACCAGAGATGAAGGAATCATTACTCACGATATCGCCATCGGGATTAAGGTGGCGGGGAGTGAATTATCCCTGCGGGATATCTTTGACTTTGATGACAAAGCCTACGATATCGGCATTCATAAGAAGGTGCTGGTTGTTGTCCCCGGATTAGGCAAGGAAGCGGAGGCATTTGCCAAGCGGCAGAGGATTAAGGTGCTCCGGGTTGAAGAGCTGAAGACAGTGCTGGCTCAGGCTGCCCCCCCGCTGGATGTGGAGATAGAGAGGAAGCCGTTTGAGTTCAAGTCCACCTCACAGCTGGTAGAACACCTCCGGCGGCACGGCTACGAGATAAAGGAAAAGGCAAAGCTCAAGGGCAGGTCAGGTGCTGAACACGATATCGATATCCTGGCTACCAGAGATGACGGCATTGTTACCCAACACGTTGCCATCGGCATCGAGGTAAGCGATAAGCCGATAGAACTGAATAAGGTGTTTAACTTTGATGACAAGGCCTATGACATCGGGATTCAGGATAAGGTCTTCATTGCCTCCCCCGGGCTTAGCCGGGAAGCCCGGCAGTTTGCCGAAAGGCAGCGAATCAGAGTCTTTGAGGTTAAGAAACCAGAGTAATCTGGCTAGGGACTCCCACACTCCGGTATCTCAGGTATTAGAAAAGGGGCTAAAGCCCCTTTTCTTTCCCCCCTACTGAGGAACAACCCCGAAGAAAGATTTAAGAAAATATAATAATACTAAAAGGGGAGCGTAAAGGAGGCAAAGCTCCTTTATCCCACTTTAAAGCGAGGCAGGGAAAGCCGGCAGGAGCGTCCGCCCGCGATAACCTATACTATCTGACTATTACTAATGAGTGATTGACTATCACTTTAACTATGCTAAACTAGACTTACGTAACCTAAGGTTACCTAAGCTTCATCGTGAAAACTAATGAAAGGAGGTGAAAAGAACATGATGAAGAAACTGATGAGAAGGCTTCACTACGGCGAGGTAAAGGTTGCGCGAAGGCTCCGCTTCGGGCAGAAGGGCTTCACCCTGATTGAGCTGCTGGTCGTAATCGCCATCCTGGGCGTCCTGGCCGCGGTTGCTATCCCCAATATCGCCAGGTTTATGGGCTCGGGTGAGCAGGAAGCCAAGGATACGGAACTGAGCAACGTCCAGACGGCGGTAATCGCTCTTCTGGCGGATGCTGGTGTAAGCGAGTTAGATGCTGCTTATACCGGCGTTGATACGCAGGAAGAGGTTGAAGCAGTCAAAGCCACGGTTAATGAGGAAGAATTCACACTGGATGATTACATTCTTGGCACTCCGTATCCGCTCTCGCAAGCCTATGATATTGCGAAGAACGGCGCAGTATCCGTAAGTGCTCCGTAAGTCCGTAACCAACCCCCATAGCACAGCTTACGGATTATAGTTAGAAACTATATTTAGACACATCGCCAGAAGTGAAGCCGACTCGTAAAAGCTCATCGGCAGGTTCTATCACCTCCAGACTGCCGGTGAGCTTTCCTGTATCTGAATATCCAGCGCGCGCCGCCAGAGTAAGGATGGTCAATCAGGGGAGTCCCGAGGACTTTTTACCGCAGGAGCAAACTGGATTAGAGGGCAAAACCAGAGAGCGTCAACTCAAGAGGGGCCTGCGCCCCTCTTTCTTTATTGCCCGGTTCAGCAACCGAGGCCGCAGTCCGACACAAACTATAAACCGCAAACGGGTAAGAAGTCGGAAAAGGAGCTTACCATGGTTTCGAAGAGGCTTGCTCCCGGGTTAATGTAAATAACTGCAGTAAGAGTCCCCAAAGTTGGAGGTGATGGCGGAAATGCTTACCAAGGCGGTATTCAGCAGGTTACTACCTTACCTCACTCCACCGACCAGCTTTTCCACTTCCTTACGGTCGCTGCAGAATGAGAATAAACTCTCACCGCTTATAATGCGCTTGCGATACAGGTCAACCAGAGACTCATCAAGCGAAACCATCCCGATACCCCGGTGAGTGCGGATTACATTGGGCAGCTGATAGGTCTTACCTTCACGAATGAGATTCCTTGCCGCCGGGTTAGCCAGCAGTATCTCGACAGCGGCAATTCTTCCCGAGCCGTCAGCCCGGGGGACAAGTGCCTGAAACAGGACCGCTATCAGCAGCGATGCCAGCCGCGCCTGAGCCAGATGCCGCTCATGGGGAGGGAACAGGTCAATTACCCTCTCTACTGCCTGACTGGCACTGGGGGCATGACCCGTGGTCAGTATTAAGTGACCGGTCTCGGCGATGGAAAGCACCGCCGCGGCCGTTTCCAGATCTCTCATCTCGCCCACCAGAATCACATCCGGGTCCTGCCGCAGGACACGCCTCAGGGCCTCGGGAAAGGACCGGGTATCGCTACCCAGCTGCCGCTGGGTGACGGCACATTTTATAGAGGGATGAACATATTCAATGGGGTCTTCAATGGTAACGACATGACGGCTCTCATTCTCGTTAAGATGTTGAATCATCGCCGCCTGAGAGGTCGATTTACCACTGCCGGTAGGCCCGGTAACGATTATCAACCCTCTCTGCTTCAGGGCCAGCTCCTTATAAATCGAGGGTAGCTCCAGTTCGTCTACCGTGGGGATCTTCGCCGGCAGTAAACGCACCGCCAGGCTGATAGCCCCGCGCTGCTGAGCCGCATTGCAGCGAAGATGACCAACCTCAGGCAGGGTGTAGTTAAAATCAAGCTCCAGGTTCCTGTGGAAGCTCTCCCTCTGCTCCGGAGTGGTTATCTGAAGAAAACCCTGGTTTATCTCATTGGGAGTTAGCGGCGCGGTGCCGTCCACAGGTTCAAGAGCCCCGTTAACACGCAGCAGCGGTGGGCTCGAGACAACCAGATGCAGGTCGGAAGCCTTTTTTGACGCCGCTTTACGAAGTAATTCAAAAATGTCCATAACCTCGCCCCTTCCCTTCTACTCTATAAGGACAAACTGGAAGTTATAACTCCCTTCCTCAAAAGCCTCTATGGAGGAGATTATGACCGCGGAGAATCCGCCGCTGGCCCTTAAATCCCGGGCGTACTTGAAGATTGCGTCCAGCTGGTAGCTTTTACCGGCTACCGTCACCCGCTCTCCATTATGCTCAATACTGGCTTCGGAGACAGGCGAGGTATAGCCGGTTATCTCCTCACCACCATAAATTAAAGCTATCTCCTCCGGTACCAGACGCGCAATCTGGGTCAAGTCACGGTCAACCTGATGACGACCCTCCTCCAGGGTAGCAAACGTATTATTAAAGATACTGGCGGTAGTTTTCAGAGGTTCAACCTGAGACTCTATCTCCGCAAGCTCTTCCTCAAGGGACTTCACTGCCTCCTGTTGCTGGGGAATTTGACTCTGGATAAGCTCCAGCTGCGAGCGCACCAGCTCGTTACGGGCGTCGATACCCTGACCCTGATTATACAGGTAGTAAATTGCGCCAATACCCAGCACGATAACAATCGGCAGTAAAACACCAGCCGGAGATATGGCCTTCTTGGTCTTTTTCTTCGCATGAGGTAAGGCGTTAAAGTTCACAATCGAGAAGTTAGTCCCTTCCTTCTCCAGAGACAGCTGCTTGAGAGCCAGCCCGATATTAACCATGAACTGG
>CAZHRO010000019.1:0-9329 GCA_964535045.1 uncultured Dehalococcoidales bacterium
GGCATTAGCGCTATTAAGAGGCGGCGATGGGGGCTGTCGCTGGCTGGTTCTATTCTGTCTCTCTTTATTATGCCGATTCTGGGGCTTCTAGCCATTATCTTTGTGTCATTGGGCAAGGGCGAGTTTGAATAGTCCCCAAAATAGTCACTGATAAATTGCTGTTTAATGACATCGGAACCTTGAGGCATTCCCGAACCGAATTAGCGGGTTTGGTTATTAGGGGCGGTTGAATGGGTATGTAACCACGTAGAGTTTTGGCTGTCATCTTAAGAGGGGGACACCGGTGAATAATGCCGTCTCCCACTTGCTGTTCTAGGAGATAAGTCGGGTGTTAGCCTATCTCTCCACTCCGGCGACCTATCTTTAGTCAGTTGTAAATTTGAAGCCTGAGAACATACGATAGATACAGACTGCCAGCAACAATTCTAGTTGCCATAGCTATCATCAAGGGCTGTTGTGAAAGCAGGAAGGGAAAAGCGGGAAAGGGAGCTTGGTATTAGTAGCTGAAGGAGGACGCGGACAGCCTGCTCGAGAGAGCCGAAGTATTCGGAAGAGCCGATGCCAGCAATCTTGATTATCGGGATGATACTTCTGGCGTGGTGGTCTGTCACGGTGCTCTGCATCATAATCCCCCTGACGGGTGAAGTCAGGGCGTACCCGGGACCAATGATGAAGGTTTACGCAGGTTTGCCGAAAAGCCTGTGAAGGGGGGTATCCTTCAGAAAGGTGGTGCCGCTGTTTTAAGATGGTGAATAGCGCTCATTGAAAGGGGGGGTATTTTGGAAAAGGTACGGCTAGGCAGGACTGACATGATGGTACCCAAGCTCGGGTTCGGCGGTATACCCATTCAGAGGGTCTCTGAAGATGATGCAGTTTCCGTGGTCAGGAAGTGTCTCGAGCTGGGTATAAACTTCATAGATACTGCTAACGCCTATACCACCAGTGAAGAACGCATCGGTAAAGCTATCTCGGGCCGTCGCGAGGAACTGATAGTGGCGACAAAGACTCTGGGACGAACCCGTGACGCAGTAGAAAATCATCTCAGGCTGAGCCTCAAACGTCTCGGCACGGACTACATTGACCTCTATCAGTTCCATAACGTCAGTGACGCCGATGCTTTAGAGACGATTTGTGACCCGGACGGCCCAATGGCGGTAGTGGCCGAAGCCAGAAGGGGGGGCCTGGTCAGGCATGTTGGGGTTACGTCGCACTCACTGGATATAGCCAAGGAATTGGTTAAGTCGGGCTACTTTGAGACAATAATGTTCCCTCTTAACTTCATTACTTGCGAAGCTGCCGACGACTTGGTGCCTCTGGCTCGAGAACAGGATGTAGGCTTTATCGCGATGAAACCGCTCGAGGGGGGTAGGCTGGATAGTGTTAACCTTGCTTTTAAGTACCTCTTTCAGTTCCCGGAGGTGGTTACTGTTGTCGGCATTGAGAAAGTGGAAGAAATTCTCGAAATAGTTGATGTCTTGAACGGGCCCCTGACAATTAGCGAATCTGAAAGAGCGGAGATGGAACGACTCAGACAGGAACTGGGCAAAGTGTTCTGTCGTCGCTGTGACTACTGCCAGCCCTGTACTCAGGAAATACCCATTTCATCGGTGATGGATTATCCCAGTCTGTTTAGGCGCTTGCCCCCCGAAAGGATCTTTTCCGGTTTCGTGGCTGACGCGATGGAAAAGGCGGCTGATTGCACAAAATGCGGCGAGTGTGAAGAGCGGTGTCCTTACGGACTTCCTATTCAGGATATGATTGAAAATTACGTGAGTCGGTACCGGGAAGATAAAGCCCGATACTTAGAGCGAAAAGCCTAGTACCAGGTAATATTGCTTATAGTCATTTCACTCCCTTCAACGAACGATAGAGAACCCTCTCGTTTCACCAGCAAGTGTGCCCCAATCCCTGGTGCCCCCCTGTTGCATTTGCTGTTTGGCGTCCAACGCTATGGAGTGGCACTGTCAGGCATAAACTCCAGCTTGACACCAGGCTACATAAAGCGTTATCTTATCTACTGATACGGAGTGGTACACAGGGCTTGGGATTCCAGAACCGCCGGTCGGGGAGTTCGAGTCCTTCCATTCCTGCCATTTTAGCGGATAGAAAGAAGACGGAGGAAATAAAAATGGTAGAAACCAAAACTAAAATAGTATTCATGTTCTGGAATCCAAGCGCTGACCCGGTAAAGCACAGGGCTGATTTTGACCTTGGGTCGGCAGAATTGGTTGCCATCGGCGTGAAAAACTATGACCAGGCGGTCAGTGTGGCCAGGGATTTGGTGAAAGAGGGAGCAGTTGCCTTTGAATTGTGCGCCGGGTTTGGGAACATCGGAACGGCTAGAGTGGCTGAGGCGGTTCCGGGGGTGCCGGTCGGGGCCGTGAGATTTGATATTCATCCCCTGCTTGAGGCCAAGAGTGGCGATCAGGTGCTTGGGCTTGCTCCGTGATGGATAAATAGGGTGTGGTTAAGGCCGAGGTGGCGGAAGCAGGTAGACGCGCTAGCTTGAGGGGCTAGTGGGCGCAAGCTCGTGGGAGTTCAAATCTCCCCCTCGGCACCAGGGACATTTCGTTCTGAGTATAGTGCGAGCCTAGGTGCAATAGATACTGCTATTGGGTATAATATGAAAGAAGCGGAAGTAGTTCAGTGGTAGAACGCTTCCTTGCCAAGGAAGAGGTCGCGAGTTCGAATCTCGTCTTCCGCTCCAGCAAAGCAGAACCGACCCAGAAAAGCGGCTTTATAATAGCTCCTTATGTGCTATGTAGGGAGACCCTCTTGAAACTGGCTATCTCATAGCTAAGAATGCCCGGCTCAGGTTTATTTTCGCCGGTGTCAATGCTTCACGCTTCTCGGGGTAGTAAGCTGCTACAGAGTCACTGCATTTAGACAGGGGCTCGGCTGCTTTCGGGGTTAATATAGCCCTGCCAGGCTTACCTTAAATGGCTTTATGGAAGTAGTAGCCAACGCCGGGCTCAGTCAGGATATATTTCGGTTTAGAGGGGTCTGGTTCTATCTTCTGACGCAGATGTGAGATGTAGATGCGGACGTAGTCGACGTCATTGGTATATTCCCACCCCCACACCCCTTCCAGGAGCTGCTGGTGGGTAAGAATTCGCTCCGCATTCTCTAGTAGCAGGGCAAACAGTCGAAACTCTCTCGGCGTAAGCTTAGTTCGCTTCCCGTTTACCGTAACCTGTCTCCTGGCAATGTCGACACCAAGGTGGTTATCATTATAGGTAACCCCCTCCTTTAGGTGCTGTGATGGGGCTAGGGCGGCGCGTCGCAGTGTCGCCCGTATCCTGGCCAGCAGTTCCCTGTTTCCTATCGGTTTGATAAGGTAGTCATCAGCGCCGTGGTCGAGCCCGCATACTATATCATCTTCGTCTGCGCGATGACCCGTGAGTATGATTATGGGGACATCGGAGACGTCGCGAATCCGTTCGCAGACCTGCCAGCCATCCATTCGGGGCATAACTACATCGAGGAGAACCAGATGGGGTCGGTGATTAAACAGGAACCTTAGCCCCTCCTGTCCGCTGCTGGAGGTAAGCACCTCATATTCATTCCGGGTGAGAACCCGGTCCACCATTCTGAGGAAGCGCGGGTCGTCGTCAATTACGAGGATTTTCTTTTTCATCTTGGTTCCCACTGATGGTGGGAGCTTCCTGCCTTCGTTTTAGTAACATTTCGGCAACCAGCCCGGGTAGTTCGCGGGTATCAACGGGTTTAGACAGATAAGCATCACATCCAGACCTAATAACGCTCTCTCTGTCTCCCACCATGGCATGGGCGGTAAGAGCAATAATCGGGGTGTGGCTGAGTTCAGGCTTCTCCCTGAGCCGCTTGGTTACCTCGAACCCATCCATCTTGGGAAGCCGTATATCCATAAGAATGAGGTCCGGTTGCTCTCTTATTGCCATATCCAGCGCCTCTTCCCCGTCGGTTGCCCTGAGTAGGACATAGTCCTTGGCTCTAAGGGTCAGTTCCATAAGTTTCATATGCAGGGGGTGGTCCTCAACAATTAGTATCTTCTCATTCATGCTGTTTCACCTCCTTGGGAAGTGTGTCCTTTTTTGCCTGGGGCAGGGTAAAGGTGAACCGGCTCCCTTTTCCATATTCGCTCTCCACCCAGATTCGCCCACCATACCTTTCAATAATCTGTTTGACGACTGATAACCCCAGCCCGGTGCCACTCTTTCCGTTGGTTGGGATGTAGTCTAGCTGGCAGAAGGGTTCAAATATCCGCTCCTGGTCTTCCTTCTTGATGCCGATGCCGTTATCAATCACACTGACCTGGCACCAGCCGTCCTTGCTGGTGGCTTTAATCTTCAGCTTGCTCCCATCCGGGGTAAACTTGGATGAATTGGTCACTAGATTACGGAGCACCTGACCTAATTTGCCCCTGTCGACATAAACTGGAGGAAGCCCCTCTTCTATTTCAACGTCAAGGCTCTGCTTCCTGGGTCTCAGTAAAGGCAGCATCGACCTGGTGAGCGATTTTACTGTATCAGCCAGGACGACAGTTTCCGGTTTGAGCGCCACCCGACCCGATTCTATCTTGGCAAGGTCAAGAACCTCGTTGATGAGGTTCAAAAGGTGCTGACTGCTTTCCAGAATATCATTAAGGCACTGTCTTTGTTCGTTATTAATCTCTCCCGGCACCTCATCAATCATCAATTGAGAAAACCCGATAATAACGTTGAGTGGGGTGCGTAGCTCGTGAGACATATTAGCCAGGAATTCGCTCTTCAGCCGATTTGCCCGGGCGGCCTCCTCGGTTGTCTCCACGAGTTCCTGCTGCTGAGCCATCAGCTCTTCACTCTGCAGCCGAAGCTCCTCGTTCTGGGCATCCAGTTGCTCGTTCTTTTCCTGAAGCGCTTGCTCCATCTGCTTGCGCTCGGTGATGTCACGGAAGATGCCTCGGGTAGCCACTGGCTTTCCCTCTTCGAACCGACAGCTAACGCTTCCTTCAATCGTAATCAATTTCCTGTCCTTGGTTACAAAGACGGCCTCAATATTGTCTAGTGTTTCACCCGACATAACCTTTTGGAAAGCCTCCCTACAGTGGGGTATAGAATCAGGGTAAATTATGTCCCATAGCGTAAGATTGGCAACCTCCTCCTCACTGTATCCAAGTACCTTCCGCCATGTCTTGTTCACATAGAGAAAATGACCATCGGGCACGACGCTCTGTATAAGGTCGCTGGCGTTCTCAAAGAGGTCGCGGAACTGTTCCTCACTCTCCCGCAGTGCCTCCTCCATCCGCTTACGTTCGGTAATGTCTCTGAGGGTTGATTGGATCACCGTCTTGTTACCCAGCTTCAATAAGCCGATACGGATTTCAGTCCAGATTATAGTCCCATCCTTCCGATGGAAGGAGAGTACAAACGGCTCGTGTGTTTTTCTACTTCGAGCAGCAGTGAATATCTTCAGGTATTTAGGGACGTCCCGCAATCGGATGATGCCTATTCTGGAGAAGTGCTTGCCCACCATCTCGTCTTTTGGGTAGCCTGACATCCTGACTGCCGCTGTGTTACAGAGTAGAACTACCCCTTTCAAATCAGCGACTATTATAGCGTCGGGGGACAGTTCAATCATACTTCTATATAGCTCTTCAGATTGCCCTGGTTGCTCTGCAGTCCGGGTATTTTCGGTCGCTAGTGGGGAAAATGTGTTGCTTATGGCGTCTACTTTCTTAGGCATCGTCACCACCTGTTGTCTTCTGGTATATCCGTGCCTTGCCATCAAGGCACTTTAACCTCTCGCGCAGGTTGTCAGTCGGCGTCTCTACCTCTCCTAGAATCAGGTAGCCGGGGGTTGCCAGTGCTTCATAAAGCATGCCGAGCAACCTCTCCTGTAGTTGTCTCTGGAGATATATCAGAACGTTACAGCAGAAGATGCAGTCTAGCTCCCTAAAGGGTGGTTTTGTAGTTGAGGTAAGGTCAAAATAGGAGAAGTAGACCATTTCCCTGATACTGGCGCTTACCAGATAGCTTTGGTCGCTCCGGATGAAGTATTTTTCCAAGGTGCCCTCGGGGAGATTCTCCGGTTTCCCGAAGGGATATACCCCGGCCTCGGCTTCCTTTAATAGCTGCTGATTGATGTCGGTGGCGTATATCTGAATATCAAAGTCACCGAGTCGCTTGCCCAAGAATTCAGCAAGCAGTATGGCTATAGAGTAGGGCTCTTCACCCCGGGCGCAGGCGGCACTCCAGAACCTCAGGCGGCGCCTCTCCTGGTTTATCTGGTGTGACAACAATTTCGGCAGCACGAGTCTGGCTAACTGTTGGAAGGAATACTTACTTCTAAAGAAAGCGCTCACGGCTATGGTTAGGGAGGAGATAAGCCTCTCGTACTCTTCAGGATGGGCATCCAGAAACTGCATATAGTCCAGATAATTCTCCGTCCCGGTGGCTTGCAGCCTCCTCTTTAGGCGGCGCACCACCGTTCCACTCTTATAGTCCCGGAAGTCATATCCTCCATCTCGATATACCTTCTCGAGAAGGAGACCGAGGACACTGGAGTTGATTGCGGACAATGTGGCCCCCATCAGGCGCTCTAATCTCATCGTTTCTTTAGGTCAATTGTATCATAAAAGTATAATTATTGCCAGCAGTCAGTGTTGTGTATCACAAAAGGCAGAAAGGCAAGCCCTAAAAAGAAGCCTGAATCCGCGGCTCTTGGAGAAAAGACGGGGTTCCAGCAAGAACGGGGGGATTTTTTGGCTCCCGGTAGCGATTTAATAAACGCCAACTGATAGAAAACGTTCTTTGACGGCGGGCTGGCTTGATTATTTATAGGGCAAAATCTCCGCTGAGGCAAAGGCCTACCCTCACGCTCTCCGGTGTTTGCTCTGGAAAATCACGCTACCTTCCGGGGGGATAGTTTATCGCTCCCGGGTCGTGCCTGCATCACGACAGAGTCCACGGATTAAGGAGAAGAGACTGGGTATTGATAAAATAGCGTAATTAGTATACACTAAGAGTATAGATACCCTGGTGTTTAGTGGGTCTCGGGCTACCCACCAGGGGTAATTTTTATTCAGTAGGTAGAAATAGCACACACTTACCAGCTGCCCCTAGTGCAGGCTGAGTGTGGCCAGGGTTATTACCCTCTCATCTATCGCTGAATAAAATTATCTGCTCAATAACTCCGGATAAAGCTGGCGAGATAAGCTACCTCAGATTTAACAGGCAAGCTGGAGAGGAGGCGAGAGTGGTCATGAACTATGATATGCAGCGCGCTCATTTGGAGACTGAACAGAAGCGTTTGGCCCATGAATTAGAGCAATTAAAGGCTAGTGTTCGGCCGGCGGAGGAGAGGCGGGAGGGCAGTCCCTTTGGCAAAAGGGAGGAGGAAGCGACGGAGGCGGCTGAGCTAGAGACGCGGCTGGAGCTGGAGAGGCGCGTTAGAGACCAGCTGGCGGCGGTTGAGCACGCTTTATCTAAGTTTGAACAGGGAACCTATGGTCTGTGTGATAATTGTGGTCAGCCCATTGACCCAGCACGATTGGAGGCTCTCCCCCAGGCAAGCCTGTGCTTGAACTGTAAGGCTGGTCAGGCAAAGAATGCGAAGGGTAAATAGTCTCTGGAGTAAGTGGTGGCGAACGGTTGTCTTTTTTCTTGTTGCCCTGGCAGTTACCATTGGTGACCAGCTCAGTAAACAATGGATAAGGTCTAATCTGGCGGTAGGGCAGTCGCTACCAGAAAGTGGATTCCTGCGGCTGACTCATGTCCACAATACCGGCGCTGCCTTCGGTATGTTTCAGGATCACACCTTCCCCCTGACGATTGTTAGCTTTATTGGAGCTGCTGTCATTCTGGTCTATACCTTCTATGTCTGTCGCCGTTTCACCTTCTTGAACAATGGGATAAGCATGGCGGCTCTGGGTTCGATTCTCGGCGGCACCGTGGGTAACCTTATTGACCGGGTGAATCTGGGCTACGTTACCGACTTTATCGCCGTCGGTACCTTCCCGGCATATAATGTGGCTGATGCTTCGATAACCACTGGCGCCTCGATATTTGCTGGTTCCCTGATCTATCTCCTTATTAAGGAAAAAAAAGAAGCGGAGAGAGAAGAACCGGTCTCACAGAATAACTGACGGGTTTTTTAAGTGGACTAAGGGGATGAAGCCTGTATCCGCTCCTAAGATTGTCAGCTTTGTGGTTAATGAGTCCGGGCTGCGCCTCGATAAGTGGGTAGCCGAGCATTTCCCGGAGCTTTCGCGAACTCAGGCTCAAAAGCTGGTTAGCGGTGGTCTGGTCACGGTCAATGGCCAGGTGGCTAAAGCTGGACTGAAACTCAGTGTTGGTGACAGGGTAATGATTACCCTTCCCTTTCCCTCTAATGATTCTCTATCGCCAGAGGCCATGCCGCTGAGCATTGTTTATGAAGATGACGACCTTTTGGTCGTTGATAAGCCAGCCGGGCTTACCGTTCACCCGGCCCCGGGACATCCCAATCATACCCTGATTAATGCTATTCTGGCGCATGTCCCCAGCCTGCCCGAGTCTGATGATTCAAAGAGGCCGGGGGTAGTGCACCGCCTGGACAGGGATGCTTCCGGGTTGATGGTGGTGGCCAAGAATAAAGAGGCCCAGTTTAATCTGATTGGCCAGTTTAAGGCCCGCTCGGTGGTAAAGGCTTATCTGGTGCTGGTTGAGGGGCAGCTTACTCCGGATGACGGCGTGATTGAGGCTCCCCTCGGGCGTGACCCCCGCCACCGGAAACGCATGGCGGTGGCGGCCGAGGGCGAAGGCAGAGAGGCACGGACTAACTACCATGTCTTGAGGCACATTGGGGGCTATAGCCTGATTGAGGTCAGACCGGAGACGGGACGCACCCACCAGATTCGGGTGCACCTTTCGGCGATTGGCTATCCGGTGTTTGGCGATAGGGTCTACGGCGCAAAGTCAGACAAACTCCCCCGCCTCTTCCTCCACGCCTGTCGCCTGGGCTTTAAACTGCCCTCCACTGGTGAATATAAAGAGTTTACCTCCAAACTGCCGCCGGATCTGGAGAGAGTGCTGGAGGAGATTGGGTAGAATACATCTAAATAAGGGTGGTAGAATGGGATAAGATATCAATTCGGGGGGTAGAGAAAAACGGATACAAAGGGACTTTCATTTTGGGAAGCTTTCAAATCTAGAGATGATTTACTTCAATTTGGCGACGATGCGTTGTTGTTATTTGCTTTGCAGTTAAGGTTTGCTATTGAAGACATTTTGCTGATAGCAAGCAATTCTTTGACTGAAGGTAGTGAGGACAAGAAAGCCGATTTGGTTCTTATTGATTCCGAGTCAGGGTATGCTGTCATAGCACAGGCA
>CAZHRO010000020.1:0-9115 GCA_964535045.1 uncultured Dehalococcoidales bacterium
GATGGTCACCGCTCCGATTATTCGGAGTACAGAACTCGGCTTACAGGTTTACTTGGCCCGCCCTCGTCATAAATCTCCAAGATTGCTCGTTCATAGCTACTTCGATTATAATCTCTTTTGGATAACCTGAAACTTTGCCATGAAGTAGGCTACTGGAGACTAAGGCTAATGTCAAAAATAACAAAGATTATAATAATAGCTCTGTTGCTGGCAGGTCTTTCGCTGTCGCTTGCCGCCGGCTGCCTCCCGGCTACCGGTAGCCAGCTTCCACCCGGCTCCGCTCAGGTGTCAGATATTTTCGGTGAGGCGTGGGAAATCATCTTTCGCGATTACGTGGAAAAGGAAAGTCTGGATGCTGATAAGCTGAGTCAGGGGGCTGTCAGGGGTATGATTGAGGCCCTGGACGACCCCTATTCTGCCTATTTAGACCCGGAAATGTATCAGCTGAGCCTGAGCGACCTTGAAGGGAAATTCGAGGGTATCGGTGCCCATGTAGCGGTTAGGGACGAGCAGATAGTCGTCATTGCCCCTCTTCCTGGTTCGCCAGCCGAGAAAGCGGGTATCAGAGCCGGCGATAAAATCCTGGAGATTGACGGTGAGCCTACCCTGGAAATGAGTCTGGTGGAGGCAGTGCTGCTGGTTCGTGGCCCCAAGGGGACGCCGGTGAGACTGACGGTTCTTCACGAAGGTGAGGCCGAGCCGGTAGAAATTAAGATTGTGAGAGATGAAATCCAGGTGGAGAGCGTCTATTTTGAGATGAGAGAAGATATTGCCTGTATCAGGATTACCAGTTTCTCGGCCGGTACTGATACCGAGCTATTACCGGCGCTGGAGAGCCTAGACCGGGAGGGGGCGACGGGTATTGTTCTTGACCTCAGAAATAATCCCGGCGGCATGCTGGCTTCGGTTGTTGACGTTGCCAGCCACTTTCTCACCGAAGGCACGGTAGTTAACATGATGGATAATCAGGGGGAGCGTACCACGATGTCCGTTAGGCGAAAGCGGATTACCACCGACCTGCCTCTGGTTGTCCTGGTGAACGAATTTAGTGCCAGCGGCAGTGAGGTGCTGGCGGGGGCATTGCAGGACCACGGTCGGGCTACCGTGGCTGGTAAGACAACCTTTGGCAAGGGAAGCGTCAATATTCTACGCCAGCTTAGTGATGGCTCGGGAATATACATTACCACGGGTCGCTGGCTTACCCCTGATGGACGTCTTATTGAGGGTAAAGGAATAGACCCTGATTTTGAGCTTGAGCTTGAGGGTGAGGAAGCTATTCAGTGGGCGATAGACTATCTCAAGAGGGGTGAGTACGAGACGGCGCCGGTGCCGAAGCTGTGGTATGGTTAATTGGTAAAGGAGGGTAACTTGAAAGTAAGCCGGATAGATGAGGTCCCGAAGGAGCCTTTTGTGAATCCCCTGTTTACATCCGAAGATGTCACGATGCAGGCTGTCCTGCCCGATAGTCGGGAGTACGAGATGCGGGTGGTGAACTTTGGGCGGGGAGTGAGACTCAAGTTCCACTCTCACAGTAACGAGCAGATTCTTATTGTTACCGCCGGGAAGGGTATCGTCGCTACCGAAGAGGAAGAGAGGGTGGTTGTGCCGGGTGACGTTATTTTTGTACCCAGAGATGAAAAGCACTGGCACGGGGCGACCGCTGACTCGGAATTTTCGCACATCTTTATCTACCGGCGGGGGACTAAATATAAGCAGCTGGAAGATTAGTTTTCAGGTTGACTCTGAGGCCTATACACAAAGATTGTAGGAAGTGAGATCGTGGAGAGAGAAAGGTTTCAGGAATTGGTGGCGGGGGTGATTGATAGTCTGCCGGATGAGTTTCGTAGTCGGCTGGAAAACGTGGATGTCGTGGTGGTGGATTGGCCCTCTTCCAATCAGCTAGCTCGTATCGGGCTGAGGCGCGGGCAAACACTAATGGGGCTTTATCAGGGTGTGCCCCAGACCAGGCGGGGTCGTCACTACGGGATGGTGGCTCCGGATAAGATAACCGTATTTCAGAAGCCGATTGAAGCCAGGTGCCGCTCTGAGGCTGAGGTGACTAACGAGATATCCCGGGTGGTGAGACACGAGATAGCTCATCACTTTGGTATTGGAGAGAAGAGATTGAGGGAGCTTGAGGGGAGGCAGAATTCGGCGTCTTGAGGCTCTTAACCATGTAGCTTCCCCGGGAAGTATAGCCAAATCCGGAGCGGTAGTATTCTTTAGCACCGACCCCGCTCAGGACTACCATCTGAAGTGCCTGGAATTCCTCGCTGGCGATTCGCTCGGCTTCTTGGAGCAGGGCTTTACCTAACCCTCTATGTTGTGCTGAACCTGGGTCTCTCCGGTGGAGGGAGACCTCGGGCCCGTAGACGTGTAGCTCCCTTATCAGGGCAGAGTTGTTGCCATCTTCCTGCCTCAGTTCGGCTATCGGGCGTGATTGAATCCTGAGCCGGAGTAGGCCAAAGAGGGTTTCGTTCTCATCCTCGAACGACAGGAAAATCTCTCTACCGCCTGAAGCTTCGTAGTCCATCCGAACAAGATGCGGCTCACCTATTTCCCAGTTATCCCGTGCCCGGTGCCCGTACTCCCGGCACCTGATACAGCGACACTCGATGCCCTGCTCCCGCATGCGCTCCTTAACTATGCCGCGTAGCGAATCTTTAAGTCCGCCGACGATGAACTTGGCGGGGATATCGCGCAGCACCCTCGAGATTCTGACGTATTTGGGCACCAGGGACTTAATCTTGGTAACCAGGTTAATCATCACCTCATCAGAGTAGGGCTGGTAGCGCCCGTCCCGGTACCACCTCTCGAGTTCAGTGCCGCTGACCACCATGGTGGGATATAGCTTTAGGCCGTCTGGCTTAAAGCGGGGGTCACTGAATAGCCTTTTAGATAGTGCTAGGTCTAGTTCCGGGGTTGCGCCGGGAAGCCCGGGCATCCAGTGGTAGTGCACCTTAAAACCGTGTTCCTTAAGCAGGGTAGTGGCATTTATGACCTCTTCAACTCCGTGCCCTCGCCTTACCCGGTGGAGGATATTATCGTCCAGGGTCTGCACGCCGAGCTCGACCCGGGTGGTGCCGAACTCAAGCATTCTCGCTATCTCTTCGGGGCCGCACCAGTCCGGCCGGGTCTCAATGCACAGCCCGGTGCAGCGGTGGCGGCTGGTTTCGTTGAGCTTTTGGGCTTCCTCCAGGGTGGCTGAAGGCTCACCGTTAAGAGCATCAAAGCAGTCCTTAATAAACTGATACTGGTAATCTGGGGGCTGGGCGAGGAAGGTGCCGCCCATGACTATCAGCTCGATCTTGTCGGTGGGGTGTCCCATCTCGGAGAGGGCTTTTAGCCTTACCACGACCTGCTTCTTGGCATCGTAATCACATTCCCGTGCCCGGAGCACAGCTGGTGACTCGGGGGTATAGCTCTGGGGAGTGGCTGAGTAGGTGGGGCAGTAAACGCACTGCCCGGGGCATTCTGCCGGCTGGCTCATCACTGCCACCGGCGTTACCCCGGATATTGTCCTGGCTAATTTCTTCATAGTATACTCGTAATCAGTTTAGCAGATTTGGGCTTATGGCAACAAACAGAGAGGTATTCGACGGCGTAGCCCCGGGCTGGTATAACTTCCGGCACTGGTCCATCTTCCGTAGCGAGCTGGAATCGCTGGTGGAGCGGTGGCAGCGAGGCAGACTGCTTAATCTCGGCTGCGCTCACGGTCCTGATTTTTTGCCTTTCCGGGAAAAATTTGAGCTCTATGGCGTGGACTTCTCTCCTAAGATGCTCGAGTTCGCCCGGAGATACTCCCGTAAGTTTAACTTGACGGTTAACCTGCTGCTGGCGGATGTTACCTGCCTGCCCTTTACCGACCGGACCTTTGACTGGGCAGTTGCGGTGGCTACCTACCACCATGTAAGGGGAGGGGAAAAGCAGGGGTTGGCTCTGGGTGAGCTAAGGCGGGTGCTGAAGCCGGGTGGAGAAGCCTTTATCACCGTGTGGAATCGCTGGCAACGGCGCTTCTGGTTTAAACCAAAAGGGGTGTTCGTCCCCTGGAAAGCAGGGGGCAGAACTCTGGAGCGCTACTACTACCTCTTCTCCTACCCGGAAATAGAGAAGTTAGTGAAGAATGCTGGCTTTGAGGTGCTGAGGTCCTTCCCCGAAAGCTCCTATCATGGTCCGATTAAATTCTTCTCGCGAAATATATGCCTGCTGGTGAGAAAAAATAGATGATTGATAGCGGCTCTATGTGGGAGTGCGGGGGTCTTGAATATATCACAGCGCGACAATATAATACAGCTATCATAAAACTGCGGAGGGGTTAGGCAATGTGGGCCTGGTTTATGCTTAATGGTTTGTGGGTATTAATCTGGTCAGTTGTGGCACTGATTATTTTTGTTGTCCTGCTGCATCGGATTCAAGATAAAATCGAGAGGACGGCAGAACAGAAGGAGCCGGGATTGCTCCTTCTGCGTATGCGACTTGCTTCCCGCATTTTTATTGGAATATGCCTGGGCTTCGTGGCCCTAGCCGCGGTGGCGGTAGTCGGTAGTAAAGAAGGGGCCGCGGCCGCGGTGACCCGGCAGACAATTGAAAGCTGGTTCCTGGAGCATGGCCCCTACATTATAGCTATCCTCGCCATCGCCTACCTCTTATACCGGTTGACGAGGCTGCTCATGCCCAAGATGGCGGGGAGGTGGGTTAGTCAGAGAGGACGGGGGCGTCGGGCTCGCGAGGAGCTGGAAAAAAGGCGACATACACTGAGTGGCGTGTTAAACCGTTGGGCAACTATTCTTATAGTAGTCGTGGCTATATTAATGATTCTTTCTGAGATTGGCATTAGCGTTACTCCTCTCTTGGCTACGGCCGGCGTGGCCGGTATCGTTATCGGTTTCGGTGCCCAGGGCGTGGTTAAGGACATGCTGCGCGGCATCTTTATCGTGTCCCAGAACCTCTATAATAATGGTGATGTGGTTAAGGTAGCCGGTATTACCGGTCTGGTTGAGGACGTCAGTGTGTGGCGGACCACGATGCGAGACCTCGATGGTATCGTGCACACCATACCCAGCGGCGAGATTACCACGGTCAGTAATTATACCAAGGAGTGGTCGCGGGTTAACCTGAACATCCCGGTAGCTTACGGGGAAAACCTTGACCACGTGACCGAGGTCATAAACCGGGTTGGCATCGAACTTGCTGAAGATGAGACCTTTGGTCCGATGATAATAGGAACCCCCAGAGTGCTGAGAGTCGATAACTTCGGCGATTCGGGTATTGAGATTAAGGTACTGGGGGAGACCAGGCCGTTGAAACAATGGGATGTGATGGGCGAACTCAGGAAGCGAATCAAGGAAGCCTTTGATGAAGAGGGCATTGAGATTCCCTGGCCTCATGTCAAGCTCTATTTCGGCGAAACCCCGCCTTTTGCCGGTGGTTCTAAAGCGGCTGGTTAGCGACCGTATGATTTATAGGCCTCTGGAATTCGCTGTTTCTGGCGCTCTTACTCGTTTGTTAGGTAGCTTTCTTCAGCAGTAGCGCCCGGTTCAATGTGCTAGACATATACCCGATAATCTGGTTTAATTAGGTGATTATGTTATTTAGTGGGGGGAGTGTGATATATGTTTGAGTCATGTGCGTTTGATGCTTCAGCTGAGCAATGGTCGTGGTTAATACCACTGATAATTGTCATTGTACTCACCTTTGTCATGCGGCGGCACAAGCCTGCGGAGAAGACACCTCAGGATATAGCCGCGAGTCTACTCACGGATGTCATGGCGAATCAAAGAACCCTTGAGAGGTTTGAGTCCCAGGGGCGCCCTAAGAAGCTAAAACTTGGCAGCTGGCAGAGAAACAGTGAGAAGATAGGTTTTCTGGATCAGGAACTGCGTGATACCCTGTCCGAGACCTTTAGACAGATTGAAGATTTCAATCTGCGGGTAGAGTCAGCCAAGATGTATAAATCAAATAGCTACCTATTTGGTATCAACGTTGAGCGGTTGCAGAAGCCACTGGAAAAAAGTAGAGCCGGGCTTGAGGAGTGGCTTAAGGCAAATATTGAGCAGGCGGGGCCTGGTGCCGGGCGTCAGGGTTGCCTGGGGGGTGGCTTCGGCGGCTGAAGTGTGTTTACCGGGACGGTTCGCGGTGCCGGTGCTGCCGCATATAGCAAGAGGGTATTTGTCTAATCCCGTAACAGGGTAACAGGGAGGGTGAGAATGAATAAAGTAGCTATTATTACTGATACTATTAGCCACATGCCTAGGGAACTTGCCGATAAGTACGATGTCACACTGTTAGCTTCGTGTGTTGTAATGGACGGTAAGACGTATCCGGAAAACGAGGTGAATCTAGCTTGGTTTTATGAAATGCTACCGAAGTGGAGAGAAGCGGGGAATATGCCCTCAACTACGGCTATCCCCGTGGGGATTTTCCCAGAGGTATATCGCCAGCTAAGCCAGAAGGCCGGGTCTATTTTGTATATCGGTCAGAGTGCAAAGTTTAGCCCGTCACCGGATGCGGCGCGGCAGATTAGGGCGAAGGTTAAGGATGAGCTGCCCAACACTCCCATTGAGGTGATTGATTGTGGCACCGTTTGTGGTGGCGAGATGCTCATCGTTCTGGAAGCTGCCCGGGCAGCCGCCGCTGGCAAGAGCCTCCCCGAGGTGATTGAAGTTACCAATAATATGATAAAAAGGATTAATTTCATCCTCTTCTCTGATGACCTTTACTATCTGGCTAAGGGGGGCAGGATACATAAAGCCCGTCCCTGGGCAAGCTCTAAGATTACTAACACGGTGCTTCTCGAGGCTAGTGCTGCTACCGGGGGAGAGCACAGGCCCCTGGCTAGGTGTAAGACTAAGGGCCAAACAATAAAAACCCTGTTTGACACCGTGAGACAGAGGAGCGGGGGCAAGAAGCTGCACGTTGCCATCGAGCATGCTGATGCCCCTGCGGAAGCTGAACAGCTTAAAGAAAAGGTCTTATCCCAGTTTGAGTGTGCTGAGGTTTTCGTTAACCAGATTGGGCCCGTAGTAACCCTTCATACTGGAGTAGGGACTCGTACCTTCAGCTGGTGGCATGAAGACTGAGGTGGCGGGGGTATACTCCGCCAGTTTATAATCAGGACTCGCTGTGGAAATTCTCACCGCGGTTTTATGTGAGAATTTGGATAGAAGCCGGGCTGATATCTATCTAGGCAAACATCCCACCGTCGATACCGATAACCTGACCGCTGATGTAGCTGGCTCGCTCACTGGCTAGGAAGGCCGCCAGTTCGGCAACTTCTTCCGGCTTACCATAACGCCTCAGGGAGATAAACTGTAAGACAGCCTCCCTTCGTTCCTGAGGCATCTTGTCCGTCATCTCCGTCATAATGAAGCCCGGCGCAATAGCGTTGGCAGTTATATTGAGTGAGCCGACCTCCCGGGCGATGCTCTTGGTAAAGGCGATGATTCCGGCTTTGGAAGCGGCATAATTGGTTTGTCCCACGTTGCCGATGATACCGGCAATCGATGCCATACTAATAATTCTACCCCAGCGCTGCCTCATCATTGAGCGTAAGGCAAACTTGGTGCAGGCATAGGTTCCCCTTAGATTGGTATCAATAACAGCGTCCCAGGCCTCGTCAGACATTTTCAGCAGGAGAGTATCACGGTTAACCCCGGCGTTATTTACCAGGATGTCAATCTTTTCCCAGCGGCTGGTAATCTCTCCCACCATATTCTTTACGGATTCGCTATCTCTCACGTCGGCTTCCACAGCAAGGGCGTCTCCGCCCTTAACTTTTATCTCGTTAACGACACCCTCGGCAGCCTCTTTGGCTATGTCGTTGATGACCACTCTCGACCCTAGGCTGGCAAGCTTAAGGGCTATGGCTCGGCCGATGCCCCGGGAGGCTCCGGTTACCAGTGATACTTTACCCTCTAGTTCTAATGATGACTTATTACTCATCCTGAATCCCCCCTAAATTTTTTGAGAACGAGGCAGCAATTCTGTCCTCCGAGACCAAAGCTGTCCTTCAAGCAGACATTTACCTCTGCCTTACGGGCTACATTCGGGACATAGTCCAGGTCGCAGTCTGGGTCGGGGGTTTCGTAGTGTATGGTGGGCGGAATAATCCCGCGATTTATTGATAGTATGGCACCAATAGACTCAACCGCACCGCCGGCGGTTACCATGTGACCAAACATAGACTTGTGGGCGCTTATGGGAATTTTATAAGCCCTATCCCCGAAAACCATCTTGATGGCTCTGGTTTCACTGACATCATTGAGCTTGGTGCTGGTGCCGTGGGCATTGATATAGTCAACCTCTTCCGGTTTTACGCCGGCGTTCTGGAGGGCGATTCTCATGGCGATAGCCTCGGTTTCCGGGTTGGGAGCGGTGGCGTCGTAGGCGTCAAAAATCCAGCCGACTCCGGCTACTTCAGCTAGGATTGGTGCCTCTCGCCTCTGGGCGTGCTCCAGGCTCTCCAGTACCAGTACCCCACAGCCTTCCCCGTAGACGAAGCCGCTGCGATTACGG
The DNA here is from genome assembly GCA_964535045.1 of uncultured Dehalococcoidales bacterium. Classification (GTDB taxonomy): domain Bacteria; phylum Chloroflexota; class Dehalococcoidia; order Dehalococcoidales; family UBA5760; genus UBA5760. The sequence goes on from CAZHRO010000020.1 coordinate 8,515, forward strand.
TCAAAGGGTCGGCTTGCCTTGTCTGGGTCCGGCTCTCTAGTCAGGGCACCCAGGACATTCAAAGCGGATACAGTCATTTCATCCAGCGAGGCATCTGAGGCGGCGGCTATCATGACATCAGCATAACCCAGGCGGATGAAATTCAGGGCGGTGCCGATGGTATCCGCGCCGCTGGCGCAGAGGCTGTTGACACTGGTGTTGGGTCCTCTCGCCTTGAGCAGCATGCCTAACTGTAGGGAGACTACGCTGGGGGATGCCTTGGTGAAGAAAAGCGGGTCAGCTCTTCGTCCTTCCCTAAGCGAACCCCACCCGTCGGCGATAAACTTATGTTCCAGCATGTTGGAGCTGATGACACCCACCCGTTCTGGTTGCTCCTTGGTCATATCTAGATTAGCTTGAGCTACTGCTTCTTTGGTAGCCGGGATAGCGAAGTGAACCCCCCGCCGGGTGCGCTGCACGGTCTTCAGGTTCATATATTTTGTCGGGTCAAAGTTCCTTACCTCACCGGCTACCTTTACCGAGGAGTTAGCAGTGTCAAAACGACTAATACGACTAACGCCTGATTTCCCTGCCACCAGATTTGTCCAGAACTCATCTATGT
>CAZHRO010000021.1:0-8840 GCA_964535045.1 uncultured Dehalococcoidales bacterium
TCTCAAAACTGGTCACCATCGGTATCTCACCGGTGGTCATTATATTCTCCGTTATCCTGGTCGGTTCCGCGGTCAGCCTGAAGTTACCCCCCAGGCTTTCCAGCAGGTGACGGTGGTGGGGTATGCCGATATAGCGATAATCCTCACCTGCACGACCGCTGTATTTATCAGCCCAGATATCAGGGTGAGCCACTATATCAACTGTCTTCTTAATCTTACGCAGTACCGAAAACAGACCACCGGTATGGTCAAAATGTCCGTGACTAAGCACAATCTGATTAACCCGGCTGAGGTCGACATCAAGAAGGTCAGCATTGTAAGCCGCCGAGATACTCTGTCCCGCATCAAGTAGCAGATTTAAGCCGTCAACTTCCACCAACATACTTAACCCCCACTCACTGAGAAAGCTGCCCAAGCCAGCCGTATTCTCGCTCAAGGTTGTAATTCGAAGCCTCATTTGATACCCCCAGTGCCTGATTCTATATGAAGTATATGTTATATATGCTTGGGGAGCAACTTCCGCCGGTCAGTGAAAAGAAGGGGGAAAACTATATCGCTGGTGCAGCAGGGCAGCCAGACGCCGATGAACAGGAAGGCAAAGATAACCAGATACGTAAGCCAGCTTACCGTCTCCCCCAGCGCCATAATCACGTGGAATAACGAAGCCCAGGTGCTGATAAGCACATGTCCAAAGTGAGGTAATTTAGTAACCGGCTTCCAGTAACCAATGGCAATACCCGCGAAGGCTGCCGGATTCACGATATACCACTCTTCAATAAAACCGATATGAATCCCCCGGTTGGGCAGGTCGAGGAGCACCTCTCCCAGATAGGGAATTATCGAATCGCTCAGCGTGGCAATCGCAATCGAGCCGAAATAACCAATCAGGATCATCGCCCGGACTTTACCCTGAGCATGATTTTTATACATGGCGGTGGTTACCACTGCGCTCAGGACAATATGGAGGGGATGCAAGATATAGAACACCGTGTGAGAAACCTGGGACACCTGGGGAAGAGCATTGGCAAAGATTATCACCACCATAACAACTATCCCAATCACAGCACCGAGTGCCGTGAACGGGGCGTGATTTTTAAGCTCGTGAGCTATCAGTTTAAACATTTCCCAGCCAGCTAAGTGAAAACTATTTTCACGAAACTCCAAAAATACGCTTTCGTCAACTATATCCGGAAGATTTAGGCTGACGCTGCCTTCTGGCAATCAGGACAGCAGCCAATAAACTCAAGGAGGTGCCCTTCTATATTAAAATCCGTCTCCCGAGATAACCTCTGCTCCAGCTTACTAAGGTCACAATCGGCAAAGTCAATAACCCGCCCGCACTCGGAGCAGACCAGGTGATGGTGATGCCCCAGAGGCTTTCTCATCAGATAGCTCCGGCAACTACCCCCGACATGAACCTCGCAGATAAGCCCGAGTCCAGCCAGGATTTCAAGATTGCGGTAGACGGTTACCAGCCCGATAGCCGGATACTCCCGTTTCACCTTCTGATATATGGCTGCCGGGGTAAGGTGGTTGTGGCTCCGGGCAATAGTTTTTACCACCGCCCGCCTCTGTGGGGTGAGCCGATAACCACGCTGCCTCAGTATCGAATTTATCTTACCGGCGGTTAGCCTCATCCAATCACACCCAATCACTTAATGAAAATCATTTTCATCTGTATCTTACAAAACTGATGAGCTATTGTCAAACCACCGGTCAAAACGAACCGATAACAGGCGGGGTTAGACACAGCGCCTCGGGGATGAGGAAGTAGAAACTCCGGGGCATTCAGGATATTACGGATAACCCAACAAATCAAGTGTCAGGCTAACTCAACGCGGTTAGCAACCGCTCCGCCAGTTGAGCAACCGGCACCGTTTCCTGCTCTGAGGTAGCCATGTTCCGCAGCACCACCGTACCCGTCTTTATCTCTTCATCACCGATAATCACGGTGTGAGCGGCACCGATACTGTTTGCCTGCCTGAGTTGAGCCTTCAGGCTCCTACCACCCGCCGCCCCGATTACGCCGATACCAGCTCGCCTCATCCTGCCCACCAGCTTCACTGCTTCATCTCTGGCATCATCACCCACGCAGGCAACGAAGACCCGTGGCTTTGGCAAAGCCGGAACGGTAATCCCCCTCTTTTTCAGATTAAGAATGATTCGCTCCATGCCAGCCGCGAAGCCTATCCCCGGAGTTGGCTTACCCCCCAGCTCTTTAATCAGGTCATCATAACGCCCGCCGCCGCCGATGGTACTCTGGGCACCTCCAACCCGAGGCTGAATCTCAAATACCGTCCGGGTATAGTAATCGAGCCCCCGAACCAGACGCTGCTCGAGCTCAAAGGGAAGCTCAAGCAGCCTGAGGTAACTCTGAAGCCGGCTAAAGTGTTCATCACACTCAGGACAGAGATAGTCAGTACTTCGCGGTGCCGAGTTAGCTATCTCCTGACACTGCGGCTGCTTACAATCGAGCAGGCGCAGGGGATTTCTTTCCAGCCTGATTCTACAGTCCTTACACAAGTCCGGGACATGTTCGGCATAGTATTCCTTCAGGGTAACGAGGTATCCCGGCCGGCACTTGCGGCAGCCGATGCTGTTTAGCTTCAGTGACAGATCACCGAGATTGAGAGACAGAAAGAACTGCCAGGCCATATCAATTACCTCGGCATCAAGAGCAGGGTCACCGTCCCCAAACGCCTCATAGCCAAACTGATAGTGCTCGCGGTACCTCCCGGCTTGAGGCCTTTCATACCTGAAGATAGGCGCCAGGTAATAGAGCTTTACCGGCTGGGGCAAGCTATGCATCCCGTGCTCAAGATAGGCACGGCATACCGGCGCCGTGCCCTCCGGTCTCAGGGTAAGCCGATTCCCCCCCTTATCCTCAAAGGTATACATCTCCTTCTCCACAATGTCGGTTCCCGAGCCGATACTGCGGGAGAAAAGACGGCTATCCTCAAAGGTAGGGGTATCAATCCGCGCGTACCCGTAAAGCTCGCAGAGCCTTACCGCCTTCTGCTCAACATAACTCCAGTAGGCCTGCTCCTCCGGCAGAATATCTGAGGTTCCGCGTGGTGCTCGATACAACAAGGTATCCCCCCTTCAAGCTAGGATACAGTATTGGTGCTTAAATTGTAAAGGCTGGTCAGTTACCAATTGACAATCGGCTTCAAGCCTCAGTAAACTAACCTTATCCGGTTATTTTAACCCGCGAGAAAACACCTATGTCTAATATCGAAGAGACGGCTCACCATCTAGCCGAGATAATTGGTAATTATCACGCCGACTATATCGAGGCTCACCTCGAGGAGAGCCAGGCAAGCTATATCACCTACCGGGGGCGGGAGCTCGAGTCAATCGGTAAGACAACTGCTGTCGGCGGTAACGTGCGTGCTCTGATAAAGGGTGGCTGGGGCTTTACCAGCTTCAACAGCTTCGGCAACCTGCCCCAAAGAATTGAGCTTGCCGTCGCCCAGGCTCGGCTGGCCAGTACGGGAGAAGGCAAGCTGGCCCCGATAGAGCCGGTAACTGAAACCCTGCCCACCACAGAACATACTAATCCAACCGCCATCCCCCTCGCCGAGAAGAAGGAGCTACTGGACGAGTACAACAGCACTATCTGGGAAACCCCAAAAATCCAGACCTCGGTAATTGGCTACGGTGATAGCTTTAAGAAGACCATATTTTTAAGCTCTCTAGGTAGCTTCATCCAGCAGGAGCGTGCCGACATCACCCTGCGCCTCTCGGCCATCGCCACCGAGGGCAGCGAGGTGCAGCAGACAGGCTTGAGTCTGGGCAGCCGCGGCGACTTTAGCCTGATAAAGAACCTCCACCATCAGGTTAGAGAGATGGCACAACACGCAGTAGCGTTACTCGCTGCCCCCAAGGTGAAGGGTGGCGAGTACACCGTGGTCCTAGACCCGGTGCTGGCCGGAGTCTTTGCTCACGAAGCCTTCGGGCACCTCTCGGAATCCGACTTTGTCTACGAAAACGAGCGTCTTCGTGAAATTATGGTGCTGGGAAGGGAATTTGGCAGTAAGGAACTCGGTATCGTTGATGACGCCACGATACCCAACCTGCGCGGCAGCTACAAGTTCGACGACGAAGGGGTGCCCGCCAGCAAAACCTACCTCATCAAAGAGGGCAAACTGGTCGGTCGGCTCCACTCCCGGGAAACTGCCGCCCGGATGGGAGAGAGGCCCACCGGCAACGCCAGGGCCATTAATTATCACTATCCACCTATCGTCCGCATGACCAATACCTACATTGAACCACGTTCTGCTTCCTTCGACGACCTGATTGCCGACGTCAAGGAAGGGATATACGCCAAGAACTGGTACGGCGGCACCACCAGTATGGAGATGTTCACCTTCTCTGCCGGCGAAGCCTATATGATCCGTAACGGCAGAATTGCCGAACCGGTAAGACCGGTAACCCTTACCGGCAACGTGTTCGCCACCCTGAAGAATATCGACGCCATCGGCAATGACCTCGACATGAACCAGGGTGGTGGCTGTGGCAAGGGCGGACAGATGCCCCTGCCTGTCTCCAACGGTAGCCCCCATATTAGAATCCGTCACTGTCTGGTCGGAGGGAGTTAGGTGGAGACTATTCTAACTCAAGCCAAGAAGGTCGCTGAGAAAGCCGAGGTCTTCATGGTCTCCGCGGAGGAGACTCCGGTTCAATTTGAAGCTAACCGCCTGAAGCACATCCACAGTAAACAGAGTAGCTACGTGGCGTTACGCATTATCAAAGCAGGCAGAACTGGCTATGCCCTTACCACGGAGCTTGGCGACAGGCAGAGTTTAGTGGCTAACGCCGTAGAAACTGCCGAGTTTGGCATGAAGGCTGAGTTTGAGCTACCGCCACGAACTTCATACCCCCGGGTTGAGGTCTTCGACCGCAGGGTAGAGCCGGTGACAATCGAGGAAATGGTCAGGCTTGGTGAAGAACTAATCAGCACCGTTAGAAACCACACTCCAGACATTATATGTGATGCCGAGGTACTTAAAGAGACCATATCCACGCGCATTATAAACTCTCACGGTGGCGAGGTAGGCTACGAGCAAACCATCTTCTCTCTCAGCCTTGCCGGACAGCTGATTCGAGATACCGATATGCTCTTTGTTGGTGAAAGCCAAAGCTCCTGCCACCCCATAACCGAGACCAAAGACGTAGCTGAGGTCGTACTCCGGCAACTCGACCTGGCCCGAGAGCACGCTTCGATACCCGGTAAGCCGCTTCCGGTAATCTTCACCCCTAACGGCGTTGCCAGCGCTCTAATCTCACCCCTGATGGCGGCCTTTAACGGTAAAGTGGTGCTAGAGGGGGCTTCACCCATAGGTAACAGGCGTGGCGAGCCGGTTTTTGATACAAAGCTATCCCTGTATGATGACCCGACTATCGCCTACCGCCCCCGGAGCCGCCCGGCGGATGATGAGGGAACCCCAAGTCAACGCACCACCCTCATCGAACAGGGCCGGGTAGCCAGCTTCATCTATGACCTGCAAACCGCGGCCCTTGCCCATACTAAGAGCACAGGTAACGGCGGTAGAGCCCACGGCGGCCTGCCCAGTCCCACCCCCAGCGCCTTTATTATCTCCCCGGGCAACACCACCTTTGCTGATATGCTAAGCAACATCAAGGAAGGGCTGGTTATCGAGCAGCTCATGGGAGCCGAGCAGGGCAACATCCTGAGCGGTGATTTCAGCGGCAACGTCCTTCTTGGTTATAAGATAGAAAGTGGTAAAATAGTAGGTAGGGTTAAAAACACTATGGTCGCCGGCAATGTTTACCAGTTGCTCAAAGATATTACCGCTATTGGTAACGACGCTAAGTGGGTAGGTAGCTCTGTTTATACGCCATCTCTCTACTGCCCCAGCCTGTCGGTAGCGAGTAAGTAGGCTTTTAAACGAGTAAAGAGGGGATATTCACCAGGATAAATTCGTGCTAAAACGAGGCAAAGTAAAATGAACAATTCAGTTAGGTTTCGCGCCCACCCCAAGCTTAACTCCCCGGTGCTGCTGGCAGCCTGGCCGGGCATCAGCAATGTCTCCATTCTCGTAGCTTCCTACCTGGAAAGGAAGCTCGACTTCAAAAGGCTGGCAGAGGTTAGGGCTTTCCATTTCTTTGACCCGGTTGGGGTCATTGTTAGAGACAGCGTGGTCGAGGCGCCAAGTTTCCCCCAGAGCCGGTTCTATTACTGGAAAAATGAACGCGGAGCCGGCGACATCATACTGTTTATTGGCGAGCAACAACCAGCCACGAAGGGATATGAACTGGCGAACACGGTCCTTGATGTCGGGCTAAAGTTTGCGGTTAGCCGGGTGTATACCTTTGCCGCTGCCCTAACTCGTATTCACCACACCGAGCAACCTACAGTCTGGGGAGTAGCTACCAGCCAGGAAGTAGCTGAGGAGCTGAGACGATACGACCTCCTGCAGAAGAGGAACCTGCAGATTGCCGGACTCAACGGCCTGATGCTGGGAGTGGCCAAGGAGAGAAATGTGGGAGGGGTCTGCCTCCTGGGTGAGGTGCCTGTATACACTACCAAAATTCAGAACCCAATGGCTGCCCTTGCCATACTCAGGGTACTGACTAAAATGCTGGACATTGAGGTTGACCTGAGCGAACTAACCCAGCTAGCCAGGGAAACCAGAGAGGGTATGAAGCGAGCTGCCGCTGAAGCTATGGGAGAGTACATCGACTACTTCACCGAGCCAATATGGGAGCATGGTGACGAGGAAGAGGAGGAGGAAGAGGAGGAATAAAGCTAGGGAATGCACAATGCTAGCCCCAATTGATGAGATAATCAGCGACCTGGGAGACACCAATAAGCCGCTACTCAATGCCAAGCTAGTAGAGCTAGCCAGCATGAACTCAGAAGAGCTGGAGCGCTTCAAGCAGGCCTGGCCTGCCATCGAGCTGAAGCGACGGCAACAGATTGTGTCGCGACTGGTTGAACTGGCCGAGGATAACTTTGACCTCGACTTCGACGACATCTTCAAACACTGCTTAAGCGACCAGGACACTGAGGTACGAAGCAAGGCAGTCGAAGGTCTGTGGGAAAATGAAGAGCCGTCGCTGATTAACACGCTGCTTCATCTTTTGGAGCAGGATAGCTCGGATAGGGTCAAGGCAGCCGCTGCTAACGCGCTGGGCAGGTTTGTCATACTCGCCGAGCAGCAAAAACTGCGCTCAAGCTACACCCCTAAAATATATCAGACCTTACTAAACACCATTAGTGACAACACCAAGCCGGTAGAAGTAAAGCGCCGCGCTCTGGAGGCGATAGCACCACTGTATTCCCCCGAAGTAGAGAAGGCAATTAGAGAAGCCTACTGCAGTAGTAACCCCAAGCTTAAGGTCAGCTCAATCTACGCCATGGGCAGGAACTGTAACCCTGCCTGGCTACCGATGCTGCTGAAGGAACTGAGCAACGCCGACCCCGAGATACGCTACGAAGCCGCCGCAGCCTGCGGCGAAATCGGCGAGGAAGAAGCCGTTCCCCACCTTATCGAGCTTGTAGCCGACCGGGACAACGAGGTGCAGCTAGCGGCCATTCGGGCGCTGGGTAAAATAGGCGGCACCGAAGCGAAAAACTGCCTTGAGCAGTGCCTCGATGACCCCAGTGAGATAGTCCAACAAACCGCCAAGCAGGTTCTCTATGAGTTAAATGAAGGTGAGGAGCCGCTCTCATTCTTACTATGACCCCTAAGATTACAGTGATTACTGGCAAGAGGATCAGGCTACGCAAGAAACAATTAGCCGATGCCGCAGATAACTACGCCTGGCAGACCGACCCCGAGCTGGTTCAGCTCGATGCGGCCCCACTTTTAAAAATTACCTTTCCCCAGTATCTACCCGCCTATTTAGAGGAGCTCCACTCCCAGTCCCCGAGGAGATGCACCTTCGCCATAGAAACCCTTAAAGGTGAACATATTGGCAACTGCTCCTACTATGACATTAACGAAGCTAAGAGTGAAGCCCAGCTCGGCATTATGATTGGTAACCGTGATTACTGGAATAAAGGCTACGGTACCGAAGTGGTAACCACGCTGCTAAACCACATTTTCCAAACGACCAGCCTCAACCGAGTCTACCTGAAGACCCTGGTCTCCAACGTCCGGGCACAGAGGTGCTTTCAGAAATGCCGTTTTGCTCACTGCGGGCACCTGAATAAGGATGGACATCACTTCGTGCTCATGGAAATCTACCGCAAAGAGTGGTCGGCAAAGCAACCAGAGCTATCCGACAGTATCGCAGACATTAAAGGTAAGCCTTATGACCAATAGCCAACCGCTGGCATGGCTGGGAAATAAAATCAGCCTCCTTGACCAGACCAGGCTTCCCCGGGAAGAGGTCTATCTGGAACTCAAAAACCTTCAGGAGGTCGCTCAGGCCATCAAAGAGATGAAGGTTAGAGGCGCCCCGGCGATTGGGGTAGCCACCGCCTACGGGGTTGCTCTCGGTGCCCTGGAAATTAAAGCCGCATCTACTGACGAGTTCATGACGAAACTCAATACCGTCATCCAGACCATTGAAGTCACCAGACCCACCGCCCGAAATCTCTTTGCCACCATCGGCAGAATGCGAAAGGTCGCTAAGGCCGGCGAGGATGTAGCTGAGATTAAGCAAGCGCTCGTTAAGGAAGCAGTTAAAATACATGCCGAAGAGGCTGAAGCCACCAGAAAGCTCTCTCAGCTTGGTGCCGAGCTCATCGAGGACGGCTCTAGCGTCCTGACCCACTGCAACACCGGCTCCCTAGCCACCACCGGCTACGGCACCGCCCTCGGCGTAATTAAGTATGCCCATGAGCAGGGTAAAAAGATAAGAGTCTT
>CAZHRO010000022.1:0-8712 GCA_964535045.1 uncultured Dehalococcoidales bacterium
CGACGCTCTTCCGATCTTCGTACGCCGCGCGCCATTCGCCCGCGGGCATCCGCAAATGGCGGAAGGTTTCGTGTAACCCATCGTAGTTGTTGTGGTCCGCGTCCACGGCTACGCAATCCCGCGCCATCTGCCAATGGTCTCTCGATCCGGGCAGGGGCGTCAGCATGAACATCGAGGCCAAGTCAACCTTGATATGGTTGCGCAACGTCTCGATATCGCGGTGCACCGATACGCGGGTGTCAAACGGCATTCCGATGATGTAACCGACGTGAACGAGGACGTTATGCTCATGCCACAGATCCACCATCGTCACATACTCGTCTGCGTGATTATGGCGTTTGCCGACCGCCTCGAGGTTCAGATTGCCTATGCTATTGGCGTTGCTCATCCGCTGTGCATCTCTATCGAGACCTTCGGCACCGCCAAGGTCGACACCACAACACTGGTTAACTTGATTAAGAAGCACTTTGACTTGAGGCCCGCCGCCATCATCAGGGACCTCAACCTCCGCCGCCCCATCTACCAGCAGACCGCCTGCTGCGGGCACTTTGGTCGGGATGACCTTGACCTCCCCTGGGAAAAGACCGATAAAGCGGAAATCTTCAAGGAAGAGGCACTGAGATAGAGGGCAATGGAAAAGGTACTCTTCTCGTGGAGCGGCGGCAAAGATAGCGCCCTAGCGTTATACGAGATTCAAAGAAGTAACGGATATGAAATAGTATCCCTACTGACCACCATAACCGAGGGTTATGATAGAGTCAGCCTGCACGGTGTGCGCCGGACCCTGATTGAGCGGCAAGCGCACTCCTTAGACCTGCCGCTTGAGGAAGTCTTTATCCCCAAAGACTGCTCCAACGGAGAATACGAGACCAGAATGAGAACCACCCTCACCGAGTTTAAAGAGGCTGGCGTCTCGCTGGTGGCTTTCGGTGACGTCTTCCTGGAAGAGGTGAGAAAGTACCGAGAGACTAACCTGGCAAAGCTGGGCCTCAGAGGGTCCTTTCCAATCTGGGGAAGGGATACCGCCGAGCTCACGCAGTCGTTTCTCGCTCTGGGCTTTAAAGCTATCACCACCTGTATTGACTCAAAAGTCCTGGGCATGAGCTTTCTTGGCAGGATAATCGACCGTCAGTTCCTGGTTGACCTCCCTCCCAATGTTGACCCGGGCGGTGAAAACGGAGAGTTCCATTCCTTCGTGTTTAGCGGGCCAATATTTAAAAAGAGGATAGCCTTTAAGCCAGACGGACGGGTGACAAGAGGCTCGTTTTACTTTTGTGATCTGCTGCCGGGAACCTTTTAATCAGATGATAAAAGACCCTAGAGAACGACAACGTAGAATCTAAAGGGGGTGAGATAGATTAATAGCGCCATTAAGTTTGGCACCGATGGCTGGCGCGGCATAATCGCCCGGGACTTTACCTTCGACAACGTTCAGGTCTGTACCCAGGCCGTAGCCGACCATCTTAATGAGACCGGGCTTGCAAAAAGAGGAATCGTTATTGGCTATGATAACCGGTTTGCCTCCGAGGACTTTGCCGCCGCCGCGGCTGAGGTCATCGCCGCCAATAAAATCAAGGTTTACCTCTGCCCCCAAGCTACCCCGACCCCGGCAGTAAGTTTTGGTGTTCTCACCCAAAAAGCCGGCGGCGCCATCATCATAACTGCCAGCCATAACCCGGCTAACTGGAACGGCTTCAAGCTCAAGACCGAATCGGGCTTCAGTGCTTCACCGGAGATTACCAGCAAAATCGAAAAAAATATTACTCGCATTCAGGGTACAGGAAAGATAAATAGAGTGTCGCTAGCCCAAGCGATGAAGCAAAACCTGGTGGAATATCTTGACCTAGCTCCAATCTACAAGCAACAGCTCGCCACTCTGGTCAGCCTGGACGAAATACGCCAGTCCCGCCTAAAAGTAGCTATTGACCCGATGTACGGGGTAGGGGCCGGCTACTTCGGGGAATTACTCGGTGGTGGAGCTATCGAGCTTAGAGAGATAAACAGCGAGCGAAATCCCCTGTTCCCCGGTATGCACCAACCCGAGCCAATCGCGGATAACCTGACCAAGCTCTCCGCAACCATCAGGAGGGGAAAGGCCAGTGTGGGGCTGGCTACTGATGGGGATGCCGACCGCCTTGGAGTTGTTGACGAGAACGGTATCTTTATATCTCCCCTGCATATCTTCGCCTTACTCTGCCTCTACCTGCTGGAAGTACGCGGGGAAAGGGGTCCCATCATCAAGACGATAACCATGAGCCGAATGCTCTACCGCCTGGGAGAGCTATTTAACGTGCCCGTTCACGAAACGCCGGTCGGCTTTAAGCACGTGGCACCCCTAATGCTTACCGAGAAAGCCATCGCCGGCGGCGAGGAGAGCGGCGGCTACGGCTTTGCCAACCACGTACCGGAACGAGATGGCATCCTATCCGGCCTCTACTTCCTCGACTTCATGAATAAGACGGGCAAAAGCCCGGCCCAGCTTATCGATTACCTCCACAGCAAGGTCGGGCCCCACTACTATAAGCGAGTGGACTTAAAGGTTGGTGAGACGGAGTATCAGGTAATCGCCGACCGCGTGAGAAACTTTTCCCCAGCGTCACTTGACGGTAACAAGGTAGTAAGCGCCGATGCCAGAGATGGCTATCGCTTTACCCTGGCTGATGATTCCTGGCTACTCATCAGGTTTTCAAAAACCGAGCCCCTGCTGCGTATCTACGCAGAGAGTGGTCGAGAGGCGAGAGTGGATAAGCTCCTTGAGCTGGCTCAAGAACTGGTGAAAGCCTGAGCCAATTCCGCAACCTAAAACCAGGTGGTCAAGAGTCATCCAGCCATGCTCTACCGGATTGACCTTACCCGATAAAAACGATAGACTCTCAGAAAGAGAAGCCCCCTCAGGGATAGGGGGAACAAGCAGCCTGTACCTGACCATTTGAAGGAGCCCAAATGTATTATTTCGCCTACGCCTCCAATCTTAACCGTAAGCAGATGCAGGAGCGCTGCCCGGCCAGCAAACCGAAGTTTCCCGCCACCCTCCACCACTACCAGCTGACATTCGCGGGCTGGTCACGGCAGTGGCGGGGGGCAACCGCCACCATCAGACCCATCCGGGGCGGCAAGGTTCCCGGCGCCATCTACGAAGTTACCGAAGAATGCCTCCGGCGGCTGGATAAATATGAGGGCAGCGAATACCGGCGGCTAAACGTTACCGTCAACAACGAAGACGGCGAGCCGGTAGAAGCGGTGACCTACATCAGGAGCGGGCAGGCCGAAACAGGTAAGCCCTCTAAAGAGTATCTAGCCGTGATTCAGCAGGGGTATAAGGACTGGAGACTGGTGTGAGGGACATCAACTAACCTAGCATTTACCGCTTGGTGTATTGAGGCGCCTTGCGTGCCCGCCGGAGCCCGACCTTCTTGCGCTCCTTGACCCGGGCATCCCGCGTAAGCAGTCCATCCTCACGCAGTATCCGTCTCAGTCTCTCATCGGCTCTAACCAGTGCCCGGGCAATACCGTGAGAAATAGCTCCCGCCTGACCGGTAACACCACCCCCCTCCACCTTAGCCAGCACATTGTACTTGCTCACGCTTTCCGTCACCAGGAGCGGCCGCTGAATCGTCCGACGGTGCTCGAGACGCGGGAAGCGCTCCTCATAGGGCACATTATTGACAATAATGGAACCCTCTCCAGGTATCAGCCTTACCCGAGCTATCGCCGTCTTACGCTTGCCGGTGCCGTAGAAATAGGTTTGCTCTGCCATCAGAATTATGTCTCCCTAACTTCAGCTGCAACTGAACTTGCTTTTGTTTGTGTTAGATGGGGATGGCTATCGCCAACGTATACCCTCAGCTTTTTAATCATGCTATTACCCAGACGATTATGAGGCAGCATCCCCTTAACCGCATGCTCAATCACCCGGGTCGGATGGGTCTGCATCAGCTTCTCATAGTTGATGCTCTTCAGCCCCCCGGGATATCCGGAATGCCGGTAATAGGTCTTCTGTTTAGCCTTATTCCCCGTAACCTTAACCTTCTCAGCATTTACCACCACCACGTAGTCACCAACATCCAGGTTACGGCTGAACATCGGTTTATGCTTGCCCATAAGCAACCGGGCTACCTCGGTAGCCAGCTTACCCAGAATCCTGTCTCTGGCATCGATAACATGCCACTCTCGCTTAATCTCAGATGCCTTAGCACTATAGGTCTTCATTACATCTCCTCAAATGGAACGGGATAGTTTATCCGCATAAGATGCAGCCCACAGGCCGGAACCGTGGGACCAGCCAGCCCCGGTTTTTTAGCTTCCATTATCCTGCGAACTTCATCAACGTTAATTTTGCCCGCTCCTACCTCTAACAACATACCAACGGTATTACGTACCTGATGGGGCAGGAAGGAGTTAGCCACCATATTGAAAATAACCAGCTCTTCCTCCCTTTCCACCCTGGCTCGAAATACATCCCTTACCGTACTTTTCCCCCTGACCTCCATCCGGCTGGCAAACGATACGAAGTCGTGCTTACCAACCAGGGCTTCGCCGGCTTCGTTCATCGCCCCGATATTCAGCCGACCCGGCACACGATAGGAATACCGCCTCCGGAGTGGAGAGCGGGTCGGGCTGTTCAGTATATTATAGCAATATTCCCGACTAACGGCATCACGCCGGACATTAAAAGAGTCATCCACTCTATAGGCCGCTTTAACCGCGATATCCCCGGGCAAATAGTGGTTCAGCCCGCCAACAAAAGTCTGCAGCGGAAGACGTGACCCGGTTCTAAAGCTAACCACCTGTCCTCTGGCATGAACCCCGGCATCAGTCCGGCTGGCCGCCATCACTCGATGCTCCCTCCCGGTAAGCCTACTCAACGCTTCTTCCAGCTCTCCTTGTATCGTCGGCAGCTCAGCCTGTAACTGGAATCCGTGATAGCATGTGCCGTCGTATTCAATTATTAAGACAACCTTGGTGGCTAATGCCACGCCAAAAACCCTCTTTGCTCAAACCAGCTCAAGCCGAACCATGGGCGCTCTATCGCCCAACCTGGGACCCAGTTTAACGATGCGGGTATAGCCTCCGTCTCGTTCCGCATATCTTGGGGCAAGATCCGAAAATACCTTCTCCACCGTCTTCTCATCCAGAATAAAAGCCAGCGCCTGACGGCGGGCGTGAAGGTCTCCTCTCTTGCCTAAGGTTATCATCTTATCAGCCAGGCTGCGCACTTCCTTGGCTTTAGCCTCAGTGGTAGTAATCTTTTCGTAGCCTAACAGGTCGGTCACCAAGCCACGGAACAGCGCCCTTCTATGTCCTGCAGACCTGCCCAGTCTTCTACCCGCAACTCTATGCCTCATTTGCCTCCTCCTCCGCAGAGGGCATACCTGACTCCTCAGCCGCCGGCGTGAGTGACAGCCCTAGCTCACTAAGACGCTCCTCTATCTCCTGCTTCGACTTCTGACCAAAATTCCTCAGGGCCATAAGTCCCTTCTCTCCCTTACTTATAATCCGCCCCACCGTTTCAATGTCACCACGCCGCAGGCAATTCATGGTCCGCACTGATAGATCCAGCTTATCCACCGGCATGTTGTAGATCTCATCCGGAATAGTCAGGCGAACCCGCTGCTCCTCCACCTTAGCCTCAACGACTTGAGCACAATTAACAAAGGAGGTCAGTTGTTCCACCAAGATAGTGGCGCTGCGGCTAACTGCCTCAACCGGTGTCAGGGTACCGTTTGTCCACACCTCTAGATACAACCGCTCGCGGCCAGACCCCTCACCAGTGTGAGTTGGCTCCACGGTAAAATTAACCTTCCGTATTGGGGTAAAGATAGCATCCACCGGAATTGTTCCTATCGGCAGGTCATCATCAGACTCAGCCTGCCGGTAGCCCACCCCCAGTTCCACCTCAAACTCCACATAGAGCCTGGCCTCAGGTGAATCAAGAGTCGCCAGGTGAAGCTCCGGGTTAGCAACCTCAAAATCAGTTGACGGCTTAATGTCCGCAGCGCAAACCTGTCCCTCTCCAGCCACGTCCAGAATCAATTTACCCGCCTCGCCAGAAAGAGGAATTAACCGCAGTTCCTTAACGTTAAGAATAAATTCGGTAACGTCCTCTTTTGCATAGGGGATGGTTGAAAATTCGTGCTGAATGCCTTCAATCCTAATCTTGGTTACCGCGGCTCCAGGAAGATAGCTGAGCAACACCCTCCGCAAGGAATTCCCCAGAGTAACCCCGAAGCCCTTTTCCAGCGGCTCAGCTAAAAACCGACCAAAATTATCCTGACTCTCAACACACTCGATATTCGGTATTACTAAGCGAGACAAACTACTCCTCCTTACTCGCCAACCTATCGCGAGTAGTACTCAACGATATTCTTCACCTCAAACTGAGCCCCAATTTCCTCAGGGGTGGGTGGTAAAACCAGCCGACCAACCAGGTTCTCCTTGTCCAGGCTCAACCAGCTCGGGACAGACTTCGCTGAAACAGACTTGGCCACCTCAGCATAGTACCTTGTCTTGGTACTGCTCTTGCGCCAGCTGATAGTATCCCCCTCCTTAACCAAACAGGATGGTATGTTGGTTTTACGACCATTGAGCAGAATATGACCATGCCGAACCAGCTGTCGCGCCTGAGCGCGAGAATCGGCAAAACCTAAACGATAGACCACATTGTCAAGCCGTCTCTCCAGCAGCACCAAAAGATTGTCACCAGTAATGCCGGGCTGTCTCTCAGCCCATGTAAGAAAGCGCCTAAACTGTCTTTCCAGAATGCCATAGGTATAACGAGCTCTCTGCTTCTCTCTCAACTGGAAGCCGCGGTCAGAAACCCGCCGACGCCGACCAAACTGCTGTCCCGGAGGTTTTGCCCGCCTCTCCATGGCACACTTGGGGCCGAGACACCTACTGCCCTTGAGCATTAGTTTTTCGCCGCTACGCCGGCATAACCGACAAACCGCTTCGGTATATCTTGCCATTTCCCCTACACCCGCCTTCTCTTCGGGGGACGACAACCATTATGCGGAATGGGAGTTACGTCCCGAATACTGGTAATATAAAGCCCCGCACTCTGAAGCGAACGGATTGCGGCTTCACGCCCACTGCCGGGCCCCTTAACATAAACCTCTACCTGACGCAGCCCGTGCTCCATAGCCCTCCGTGCTGCGTCACGAGCCGCCATCTGGGCAGCGTAGGGAGTGCCCTTTCGCGACCCCTTAAACCCGGCGGTGCCAGAACTACCCCAGGCAATAACATTCCCCTCGGGGTCAGTAAGCGTCACGATGGTATTATTGAATGTTGACTGAATATAGGCCCTACCCGCAGGAATCGATTTTCGTTCTCTTCTTCGGCCTCTAGCTCGTCTCTTCTGCGCCATTCTCGCCCCCTAATAAATTATATCTCAAGATCAAGGTCACTTCTTGGTCATGCCGCGTCTCTTACCTCTACCGGCTACCGTCTTCCGGGAACCGCGCCGAGCCCGGGCATTGGTCCGGGTGCGCTGCCCCCTAACCGGCAAACTATAACGATGCCTAATGCCGCGATAGCTACCAATCTCAATGAGACGCTTGATATTGAGATTGACTTCCTTTCTCAGTTCTCCCTCAACCACATACTCACGGTCAATAATCTCACGCAGCCGATTAACCTCATCCTCAGTGAGGGAATCTGTCTTGGTTGCGGCATCAATCCCCGCCTCTGATAGAATCCTCTGGCTTAAGGCGGGACCAATACCATAGATATACTGTAACGACACCCATATTTGCTTATTCCTGGGTATATCAACACCGGCGATACGTGGCATCAGGACCTCCCCCTTACTCTAGTTTGCATTTAACCTTGCCGCTGCTTGTGTCGGGGGTTAGGGCAGATAACCCGGAGCACCCCCCGCCGCTTAATTATCCTACACTTTTCACATCTAACCTTAACTGAAGCCCTTACCTTCACATTACACTCCTACTACTTTAACCGATAGGTAATTCTACCCCGACTCAGGTCATACGGGGAAAGCTCTACTAAAACCTTGTCCCCAGGTAATACCCTGATATAATGTAGCCTTATCTTACCAGAAATATGAGCCAAAACCTGATGGCCGTTAGGTAACTCGACACGAAACATAGCATTAGGCAGCGGTTCCACCACCGTTCCCTCAACCTCAATAGCCTCTTTTTTCGGCATTCATTACTCCTCTACCTAGCAGTAAGTATCTCTGGTTCAGCCTCAGTAATGGCAATAGTATGCTCAAAGTGAGCCGAAAGACTTCCGTCAGCGGTAGATACCGTCCAGCGGTCACCGCCAACTCGAGTATGCCAATCACCAGTACTCACCATTGGCTCAAGCGCCAGAGTCATACCCTTTTTTAACAAGGGCCCGGTCCCCGGCTGCCCAAAATTGGGTATCTGCGGCTCTTCATGCATGTCGCGGCCAATGCCGTGTCCTGTATACTCGCGAATCACCGAGTAGCCCTTCGACTCAGCCTGCTGCTGAATCGCCGCTGAAATATCCCCCAGCCTGGCTCCGGCGTAGGCTTTACTTATCCCGGCTTCCAGAGCTTCCGCGGTAATCTCTATCAGCCGTTTCGCCTCAGGGCTAATCTCGCCAACACCTACCGTCACCGCCGCATCGCCCTGAAAGCCATCAACAATCGCCCCGAAATCAAGAGAGACAATATCACCCTCAGCCAAAACCCGCTCTCCGGGAATCCCGTGCACGATTTCATCATTTACC
>CAZHRO010000023.1:0-8680 GCA_964535045.1 uncultured Dehalococcoidales bacterium
CCTGATAGTTAGGACCAGGAGACCCTGATTCTAGCCAGGGGATAACGCCCCACCCAGTATGCACGAGCCCCCCGAGCAATCGGGGGGCTCTTTTTTTAGCGAGGAGCCTCCTTCAGGCAACCCCAAATCCTGCTCGTCTCCAAGTTTTATCAACAGGTCATGATACCCGAGCTGGGAACTCTTCTAATTGACGCCTAGACTGGCTTGTGATAGTATTTAATCTAAATATTCCGTCCTGCAGTAAAGCCGAGTTACACGATGCCCCCTAGCTGATCTCCGGCTATCGGTAGTCCTGCTCAGTAAGAAACTATGTCAGTAGAAGCAGCGTTATCCAAATTATCACCCGATAAGGATACAGTACTAACCATCGGGGTTTTTGACGGCGTTCACCTCGGCCATAAACACCTGCTTTCCAAACTGGTAGAGCGGGCCAGAGAGCGCAACCTGCTGAGCGGGGTGGTGACTTTTGATACGCATCCTCAGAGGGTGCTGCCACCCGAGACCAAGCTACCGTTACTGACTGACCTTAATCGAAAGGAAGCTCTGCTCAAGAGTGCCGGTGTTGAAGCGGTTATTGTCTTATCATTTACTCAGGAACTGGCTCAGTTAAGCGCCCGAGAATTTATGAGCCTGCTTAAAGATTACCTCAGACTGAAGGAGCTGGTAATCGGGCCTGATTTTGCCCTGGGGCGAAATAGGGAAGGAGATGTTAATACCCTCCGTAAGCTGGGTGAAGGCATGGGCTTTGTGGTGCTCGAAGTCCCTCCAGTAGTGATAAACGGTGAAGTGGCAAGCAGCACCGCGATCAGGAAGGCTCTGGCTGATGGTGACTTGGAGAGGGTGAATTACCTGATAGGTAGCCCCTTCAGCCTGCGGGGGAAGGTCATTCCGGGAGCAAGCCGGGGGTTTAAGCTGGGCTTCCCTACCGCCAATCTGGAAATAGACCCGGAGCAGGCGCTTCCCGCCGAGGGCGTTTACGCTACCTGGGCCTACATTGACGACCAAACCTATGAGTCAATGACCAATATTGGCCGGCGACCTACCTTTGGCGGCCAGCGGAGCACGGTAGAGGTTTATATCCTTGACTATCAGGGTAACCTTTACGGTCGAGAGCTAAAAATTGATATAATAGAGAGACTTCGCGGTGAGAAACAGTTTGATACTGTTGAAGCGCTGAGACAACAGATAAATGAAGATATAGAGCAGGGCAGAGCGATTTTAAGCACGAGGAGCCAGAACTAGATATGGATACTGGAGAAAATGCCCCATTCAACCAGAACATTAACCGCCTGCTGAAGCGCGGGGTAGCCGAGATTATAGTCGAGGAGGAGATGCTGGAGCTTCTCCGCTCCGGCAAGAAGCTGCGACTTAAGGAAGGCTTTGACCCCAGTTTCCCTGATATTCACCTCGGTCACATGGTAACGCTCAGGAAACTGCGCCAGTTTCAAGAATCAGGGCATCAGGTGGTTCTTATTGTCGGTGACTGGACGGCCCAGATTGGCGACCCGAGCGGTGTTTCCGTCACTCGACCTATGCTGACCAAGCAACAGGTTGAGGCTAACGCCAAAACCTATATGGAGCAGTTCTTCAGGGTGGTTGACAAGGGGAAGACGGAGGTGAGATGGCAGAGCGAATGGTTTGGTAAGTTTACCCTGGCGGACGTGATTAAGCTCACCAGCCGGTTTACTGTCGCCCAGCTCCTGGCGCGTGAGGACTTTAGCAACCGCTACCGGGAAGGGCGCCCCATTGCCGTAACCGAACTGCTCTATCCCCTGCTTCAAGCCTATGACTCCGTGGCAATTGAAGCTGATGTGGAGTTTGGGGGCACTGACCAGAAGTTTAACCTGCTGGTGGGTAGAGAACTGCAGTCGATGGTGGGACAGCGTCCCCAGCAGATTTTTCTGTCCCCTCTCCTCATTGGCACCGACGGCAGCCAGAAGATGAGTAAGAGCCTGGGTAACTATATCGGGGTTGCCGAACCGCCAAATGAGATTTACGGCAAGGTGATGTCCATTACCGATGACCTGATTATGGATTACTTTGAACTGCTGACCGATGTCTCTGATGAGGAGCTTGAGGAGTTCCGGCGGCAGCTTGATAGGCAGACGGTCAACCCGATGATACTTAAAAAAAGACTGGCCCGGGAGATTGTGACCCAGCTTTATGACAGCGAGGCAGCTCAAGCGGCTGAGGAGCGTTTTGTAAAAGAGGTTCAGAGGAAGGAATTGCCCGAAGATATACCGCAAGTAAAGATAACCGAAGAACTACTACAAAAAATAAAAGCTCGCTCACTTGAAAAAAAGGGGGTTATAGTTTCAGGTGCAGAGGTCGGCAAGCCTGAGACTCAGGAGTGGGATGTATCAGTTCCTCTTCTGTTATCTGAGATAGGTCTAGCTAAAAGTCGTAGTGATGCCAGGCGTCTTATAAAACAAGGGGCTGTTCACATAGATAACAGGACAATTGATGAGACTCATGAGGAACACGGTACTATCAAGATAGGCAGTGTCATCAAGGTTGGCAAACGGCGTTTTGTAAAATTGGCTGGTAGTTAGAAGCGAGAAGACCGCTTTGCCAAGATAATGGTACTGACAAAACGAGCAAAGGAGACAGATAATGGAACAGCTGCGTATTCCCGGACCTACACCGTGCCCGGATGAGGTTCTTCAGGCGATGACCAAGCAGATGATAAATCATCGGGGTCCTGAGTTCGGGCAGATAGTAAATGACGTGACCGATGAGCTGAAGCAGCTATTTCAAACCAAGAATGACCTTTTCCTGCTCACCAGTTCGGGGACGGGGGGGTTAGAGGCTGCTATTGTGAATACCCTCTCCCCGGGTGACAAGGTGCTCTCGATATCTATCGGGGTCTTCGGAGAGCGCTTTCACGCGATTGCCCGGCAATTTGGGGCTGAGGTAATCCCTCTCAATTTTGAATGGGGGAAGGCTGCCGATGTCGACTCGATAAGGAAGGCTCTTCAGTCTGAACCTAAAATAAAAGCGGTGCTGGTCACCCATAATGAAACCTCGACCGGGGTCACCAACGACCTGGCTCAAATTAGCGCTGTGGTCAAGCAGTTTGACAAGCTGTTGCTGGTTGATGCCATCAGCAGCCTGAGTTCAATCGATCTCCCGGTGGATGAGTGGCACTGTGATGTCGTGGTTACTGGCTCCCAGAAGGGGTGGATGGTTCCTCCCGGTCTGGCGATGGTCAGCGTTAGTGAAGACGCGTGGCGGGCTCATGCCGAGGCGAAGATGCCTCGCTTCTACTGGGATTTTACCAAGGCCAAGAACTACCTGGAAAAGGGACAGACACCGTGGACGCCGGGCATATCCACCATATTCGCTCTGGCGGTATCGCTAAAGATGATGCTAGAGGAAGGCCTGGCAAGCATCTTTAGCCGGCACGCCAGGGTGGCAAAAGCGGCTCGCGATGGTGTAAAAGCGCTGGGGCTACCACTTTTTGCGGATGAGAAATATGCCTCGAATACAGTTACTGCCGTCGGGGCTTCTCATGGGCTTGACGTTAAGAAGATGCTCAGGATCATGAGGGAGGAGCGCCATATCGTGCTTGGCGGCGGCCAGCGGAGTCTGGACGGGAAGATATTCCGTATCGGTCATATGGGCTGGGTAAATGAAGGTGACATCGAGCTGGTAGTATCGAACCTGAAGGTAGTGCTGCCGCAGGCAGGGTTCAGGAATTAGCGGTGAAGGTTTTAGTTACGGAATCAATTGCTGAGGAAGGAATGGATGTCCTGCGTGACTGCGCGGAGGTGGATATTCGCTTAGGGCTAAAGCCGGAGGAGCTCCTAGCCCTGATTGGTGATTATGATGCCCTGGTGGTGCGCAGCCAGACCAAAGTCTCGGCTGAGGTTATCGATGCCGGGAAGAAGCTTCAGGTTATTGCTCGGGCGGGTGTTGGCATTGATAATATTGATGTTGCCACGGCTACCCGCCGTGGCATCGTGGTGGTTAATGCCCCTACCTCCAACACCATCTCGGCTGCCGAGCATACTATCGCCCTTATGCTTGCCCTTGCCCGCCACATCCCTCAGGCTAATGCTGCGCTCAGGTCCGGGGTGTGGAAGCGGGATGACTTCATGGGTATCGAGGTTAGAGATAAGACCCTGGGAATTATCGGCCTGGGTAGTGTTGGTTCTGAGGTCGCCCGAAGGGCACGCGGTCTGGAAATGAAACTCATCGCCCATGACCCCTTCATTTCGGTTGACCATGCACGTAACCTGCAGGTAGAGCTTGTTTCCTTCAGGCAGTTACTCAAAGAAGCGGACTTTATAACCCTCCACCTGCCCTTGACAGCGTCGACCAGGGGGATAATCGGGGCTAAAGAGCTCTCTCTAGTCAAACCTCAGGTTCGCATCATTAACACGGCTCGAGGCGGGTTGATTGACGAGGAGGCGCTGGTTAGGGCAATAAAGGAGCAGCGGGTTGCCGGTGCGGCCATTGATGTCTTCCCCGAAGAGCCAACGACCAGCAGTATCCTTTTTGAGTGTGATAATGTCATCGTTACTCCTCATCTGGGAGCCTCCACTACCGAGGCTCAGGCTTTGGTAGCCAGAGATGTTGCTACCCAGATTGTTGGCGTGCTGAAGGGGCAGTCGGTAAGATATGCAGTCAACGCCCCCTTTATCTCACCCGAGGCTCTAACCGTACTGGCGCCCTTTATCAAGGCGGTGACCACGACGGGTAAGCTGGCCAGTCAGCTGGCTGAGGGGCAGATGAATGCCATACAGATTAGATATGAGGGAGAGGTTGCTGAATACGATACTAACGTGCTCAAGGCAGCTATCCTCGGCGGGATACTCGAGGAGATAAGCGAGGAACGGGTGAATCTGGTTAATGCCAGTATAGTCGCGGCGCACCGCGGTCTAACCGTGGTCGAGCAGAAGGAAGCCACCTGCGAAAACTATGCCAGTCTTTTTACGATTGAGATTACCACCAGCAGCGGTGTCACTGCCGTAGCGGGAACCGTAATGCGCGGTGAGCTTCACATTGTCCGGGTTAATAACTACTGGCTCGATATTGTCCCCACCGGCGGCTATTTTCTATTTAGCGACCACCGGGACCGCCCCGGTCTCATCAGCGCCGTAAGTAAGGTAACCGGCGACGCTGATGTCAATATTAGCTCCATGCATGTGGGCCGGCTCAAGCCCCGGGGACAGGCACTGATGGTATTAGTCCTGGATGAACCGCTATCTGAGGAGCATATCAAAAGGATACTGTCTATCCCTGATGTCTATACTGCCAAGCTGGTAAAACTGTAAAACTCTACTCCAGCCGGCGAAAAACCAGACCGGCCGGTGGCTTGGGATAGAAGTAGGTTGATTTCCGGGGCATCCGTTCACCAGCGTCAGCAATGGCTTTAATCTCTTCTACCTTAACCGGACTTAAGAGAAAGGCAAGCTGATATTCCTGATCTGACACCTTCCCTACTGCCTCCTGTTTGTCGTAGCTGAAGGCAAGGGAGGTTTCTTCGCTAATGCTCAGTCCCAGTATTTCCTCAAGTATGACGTGGTCGAGGACAGCGACATTTAGCTTTGAGTATAGCTCGCCGTGAAAGTAGGGTATCATCTGTCTCACAGCACCAAAGTCATGAAGCTTGAGTACCATAAGGTGCCCGGGTGATAGACCGAAGAGAATAAACCGGACCTGATTGGTATCATCCCCGCCTAGTAAAGCGTCCACCTGCTGCCAGACACCGGGCATGCTCAGTGGCAACTCCTCGATTTCGAAGAATGACTTCAGTCTCGACCGAAGTTCGGTTAGGATGGCTTTTGGTATCCCCCGAACCAGCCGATGGGGTGGCAGGACGATAAGTCCGGGGTCGGTAAAAGCCACCAGTGTCATCATGACGAAGTTAAACCCCTCGTTTCCGGAAGCTGCTCCGGAACAGGCCCGTCTTTCCCGCTGGTAGGTGAGAGCGCTCTCATAGCGGTGGTGTCCGTCAGCAATGTAGAGCGGCTTACGATTAAAACTAGCGCTTATCTGTTCTATAACCTCGGGGGCGGTGATCGCCCAGATGTTGTGGCTTTCCCCGGTATCAGTATCCAGGCTAATTAGGGGCTGTTTTTGCGCCTCGAGAGCCAGCCGCGAAGCGACCTGCTCCTCCCTGTCATCGAACAGGGTTAAAATCGGACTGGTGTTGGCCCCGAGGGTCCATAACAGGTTTACTCGGTCATCCTTGGGCTTAGCCAGCGTGCCCTCATGGGGACGAATCACCATCTGGGCCCACTCCGCCAGCCTCACGGCAACGGTTATACCTCGACGCTTATATTTCTTCCCCAGGTAGGTAAAGGAGTGGTCATGAAGATAGATAGCCGGCCTTTTTTCTATCTTAAGGACACCCAGCTTCAGCCACTGTTCCAGTATGGCCGCCGAGTGAGCATGCCTCTCATCTGTACTTGCCCCCGGTGGCAACAATCGCCCATATTCAAGCCTAACGAAGTTATGCTCACTGCGGTGATAGAGCTCTTGCGCCAGATGCGGGGTAATAATATCATAGGGAGGACAGATGACTGTTGAGAGGTCATTAACCAGGTGCTCGTTATAGCGCACGCCCTGAAAGGGACGAATCTCAGCCATTCTCATCCAATTCCTGTTTGATTATGTCAACAACGGACGACTTTTACCTGAGACAGTTTACCGTATGGTTTAAAAGAGACGCAAGTTTCAGTAAGATGTGGCTACAGATAATACCTGGTGTGTTATAATTTTTTAAGAGGACTGCTGGGAGATTAACAAAGTGCCGAACTTAAACTTAGAGGAGATAAAGCAGCGGATAGACGAGCTAAAAAATCAGATTAACCATCATAACTATCGCTATTACGTGCTCGATAGCCCGGAGATTAGCGACAATGAGTATGACCTTTTGATGAGGGAGTTAAAGCAGCTGGAGGAGAAGTACCCCCAGTTCCTGACTCCAGACTCCCCCACGCAGCGGGTGGGCGCAGCCCCGGTGGAAGCCCTTGGTGTCGTGGAGCATCCATTGCCGCTGCTCTCTTTAGGCAATGCCTTCTCCGCAGAGGAGCTAAAGGCGTGGTATACCCGTATCTCAAAGTTGCTGAATCAGGCAGCCTTTAACTTTGTCGGCGAGCATAAGATTGACGGGCTGGCAGTCGCTCTCACCTATGTTAACGGGCAGCTAACTACCGGGGCTACCCGAGGTGATGGCTTTCGGGGTGAGAACATCACCTCGAATCTGAGAACTATCCGTAGTATTCCCCTATCGGTACCTAAAGAGGCACCGCCCCGGTTCGAGGTGCGGGGTGAAGTTTTTCTACCCAAGGCCGGCTTTCACAAACTTAATCGGGAGCGGGCCGAGCAAGGACTGCCCCTGTTTGCTAACCCCAGAAATGCGGCGGCGGGCTCAGTGCGTCAGCTCGATTCTCGCGTCACCGCCAACCGTCCGCTGGATATATATATCTACATGCTGGGTTATGCTGAAGGCAGGCCGGTACCCCCTACCCACTGGGAAACCATGGCATATCTCCAGTCGCTGGGTTTTAAGGTAAACCCTAATAATAAGCTCCTAAAAAGCATTGATGAGGTCGAAGATTACTACCAAACCTGGGTGGAGAAGAGGGAGAGCCTGCCCTATGAAGCTGATGGCATTGTAGTCAAGGTAGATTCGCTTGAGCTACAGAGGCGACTGGGAGATGTGGGGCGTGAGCCGCGGTGGGCGATAGCCTATAAATTCCCCGCGGTTCAGAGCACCACGCGCCTAATAGAGATCGGCATCAGTGTCGGGCGGACCGGCACCCTTAACCCCTATGCCATTCTGGAGCCGGTCTCAGTGGGAGGGGTAACTATTAAACAGGCGGCGCTTCATAATGAGGACGACATCAGACGTAAGGATATTCGTGAAGGCGACACGGTCATCGTTCAGCGGGCGGGCGAGGTGATACCCGAGGTAGTGGGTCCGGTTTTAAGCAAGCGCAGCAGAGAGCAGAAGGAGTTCAGCCTGCTGGATAAAATTTTTGATGAGGAGAAGGGGCGTCCGGCGTGTCCGGTATGCGGCGCTGAGGTCGTCAAGCCGGAGGGCGAGGTTATGTACTACTGTTCTAATGCTGCCTGCCCCGCCCAGGCCCAGCAGCGCCTTGAGCACTTTGCTTCTCGGAGAGCCATGGATATCAGGGGCATAGGTGAATCACAAAGCGCCCTGCTGTTAAAGGAGGGCCTGGTTAAGAATGTCGCTGACCTATACGACCTCGAAAACAAAAGGGAGCAGCTCTTAGAGCTGGAGAGAACGGGGGAGAAGAGCGTCGATAATCTCTTAGAGGCTATCCGACAGAGCAGGAAAAGGCCGTTAGCCAGACTTATTTTTGGCCTGGGAATAAGGCATGTCGGGGAAGAGACAGCAGAAATTCTGGCCAGAGAATTTGGCAGCATTGACGAACTGGCTAGTGCCTCGCGAGAAAGACTCATTGCCACTCCTACCGTTGGTCCCAAGATTGCCGACAGCATCATTGCGTTCTTCGGACAGGAGGAAAACAAAAAGATTATTCAAAGGTTGAAAAAGGCCGGGGTCAACCCTAAAGAAGATGCAGCTAAACCCGAAGAGCTGCCCCTGGCCGGGCAGGAGTTCGTCATCACCGGACGTCTGGAGAGATTTACCCGCCAGGAGGCAGAGGCCCGAATAAAAGCTCTCGGGGGGGTAGCCAAGAGC
>CAZHRO010000024.1:0-8645 GCA_964535045.1 uncultured Dehalococcoidales bacterium
ACGACAATAGGCACGCCGGCGGCCTTGGCGTGGTCAATAGCCTCAAGGGTCTGGGGCATTACCCCATCATCAGCGGCGACTACCAGAACGACGATGTCGGTTACCCGGGCACCGCGGGCGCGCATTGCGGTGAAGGCTTCGTGCCCCGGCGTATCTAAGAAGGTCATCTTGTGCCCATCCACCTCTACCTGATAGGCACCGATATGCTGGGTAATGCCGCCGGCTTCAGATGCCATGACGTTGGTCTGTCGAATGGCATCCAGAAGTCTAGTCTTACCGTGATCAACGTGTCCCATAATAGTGACTACCGGGGGGCGCGGCTCTAGATTCCTGCGTGCCTCACCATGAAGGTGTTGGCCTTTCTTAAACTCAATAATTCTGCTGGGTAATTCTCGGGCTGCTTGAGACTTCGGGCATACCTCATAACCAAGACCGGTGGCTACAGCCGCGGCAGCTTCATAGTCAATAAGCTGATTAATATTAGCCATGATGCCGTTTCGCATTAGTTTTTTAATGACGTCGATGACACTAACCTGCAGCAGCTCAGCCAGCTGCCGGACGCTCAAGGTGGCAGGAATCTCGATTGAGCCTGCCTCCTCTGACCGGGAGCCAACTCGCTGGCTTCCGGCTGGCGAACGTGTAATATCCCGTGAACTATCTGCCATTATTTGGTTCCCCCCAGGAGGTCTCTACCCTGATTTCGAAGCTGCTCTCGATTCTCTGAAGTAAGAGTCGTCTTTAGAGCATACTCTATCCGGTTGCTCTTCAGTCCAGTCTCCCAGCATTCCAGTTTCCTGCACAGGTAGGCACCACGTCCGGTCTTCCTGCCATTACAATCGATCTCTACCCGCTTGTCGGCAGTGCAAACCAGGCGGATTAGCTCTCGCTTGGGTCTTACCTGGCGACAGCCCATACAGGTGCGTTGTGGGATGTGTCGGCTAATATTCTTCGTTCTCTTCATAGTCCTCTAGAGCCTGCGTCATTCGGCGAAGTTTCTTAATTTTAATGCCGTCCTCAGCATCTCCCTTGCCCAGGGGCCCCTTCTTCTTTTTCTTTTTCGATTTAGCCGCCGGCTTGATAGAGATCGGAGTCATAATATCCTCGGCAAACCTAAACCCGGCCTCTTTATTGGCAGGCTCTGTTTCAAGGGCAATCGGCGACAAGGGCTCAACCCCGATAGGGGCTAACGGCTCTACGACTTCTTCGGCTTCAGACGCTTCTTCGGAGAGGGTCGGTTCTTCGACCACCGCCGTTTCGGTAGCTGGCACCTCGGGAGCCAGAGCTACCTCTTCGGTTTCGGGAGCTAAGGCTCTGGCCTCTACCTCAGCTTCTGAGGCGCTCTTGATATCAATTCTGAGCCCGGTAAGTTTAGCGGCCAGTCTGACATTCTGCCCTTCCTTACCGATAGCCAGAGAGAGCTGGTTATCGGGTACTACTACCGTGGCTGCTTCCTCCTCATCATCTATGAAAACACTCAGTACGTGAGCGGGACTAAGCGCATTAGTAATGAAAACTGGTTTATCTGGACTCCACAGGACAACGTCTATCTTCTCACCATTTAGCTCGTTGACGATGTTTTGTATCCTGATACCCCGCAGCCCGACACAGCAGCCAACCGGGTCAATGCCCCCTTGAGCTGCCGCAACCGCTACCTTGCTCCGGTAGCCAGCCTCTCGAGCAATTGATTTTATCTCGACCGTACCGTTAAGAACCTCCGGAACTTCAAGCTCAAAGAGCCGTCGCAGTAGGTTGGGGTGAGAGCGCGACACTATAACCCGGGGGCCGCGGCTGGTCTGGGCTACCTCTACGAGGCAAACTCTCAGCCTCTGACCAATTCGGTACCTTTCGTTGTACATCTGCTCGGTAGCAGGGAGTATTGCCTCGGTTCTCCCTAAATCGATGAAGATCTGCCGGGACTCGATGCGACGTACTAGCCCAGTGACAACCTCTCCTTCCTTGTTGGCATATTCCTGGAATATGGCGCTGTGTTCAGCCTCGTGAAGTCGCTGGAGGATGACCTGCTTCGCAGTTTGTGCGGCGATGCGCCCCGCATTTCGGGGGGTGGCTTCTACCGTAATAGTGTCCCCAATCTGCGCATCCGGCTTTACCTGAAGCGCCTCATCGAGTGAAATCTCGCGACGGCGGTCCGTGGGCAGCTTAACCACGGTCTTCTGCGCCCATACCTTAATGCCACCAGTATTAGGATTAATCCTGACCTCAATATCCTGGTTGGCGGTAAAGTTATTCTTCTTGTAGGCTGATACTAACGCCGACTCCACCGCCTCCAGAACTACCTCCTTAGGCAAATTCTTCTCAGCCGCCAGCTGGGTGATAGCGAGCATAAAGTCGCTTTTCATCTCACGTTACGCTCCCCCAATTCTTTATCATCGTAGAACAAAAAAGTGGGAATAACACCCACTTCACAACTCAATCTTCACCTGGCAAGATTATACCACAACCAGCTTTCAGGACGCAATACATAAGACGTAATGGGCACCGGGTCAATTTGCGGTAATTTGCCGAAGATGATAGAATTCACCCATGTCTTGGCTACCCTGGAGTTGTTACAGGTAGGAAGGGTTTTGGGCTTGACTTTTTGGTTTTTTTATTTTTTGATTGTAAGAAGGTTTGTTGGTTACTTAAACTGCGAAGATATAGAAACCTGAATGAGGAGGGAAGGATGAAAAGACTCATTATTTCTCTATTAGCAATAGTAGTGGTGATTGGCTTAGTTGTCGTTAGTTGCAGGCCGAAACCGCCGGAACGGCTTGAATTTCCCGAAGAGATGCCCTTTGGCATGATCGTCGATCTAAGCGGTCCTCATGCTGAGATGGGTAAAAGGCTAAGCGCTGGAGCCGAAATAGCCGTTGAGCATATGAATGACTGGGGCGGTATCAGAAACATGTATTCTATGCACCTCAAGCTCATCGTGGCTGACGACGGCGGTTCACCAGAGCAGGCTGCCGCCGAGGCTGAGCGGCTGATTACTGAGGAAGGGGTCATTTTCCTGGTGGGGACCTGGCCCACGGCGATGGCGGTCAGCGAGGTGGCGGAGACGCATGAGACCCCCTTCATATGCCCGCTGAGTCTAGAGCCGATTACCGAGCGTGGTTACGCATATACCTTCCGTACCGTATCTGATGCCGAGACTACTGCCGGTCAGGTAGTGTCAGCGATGACCGAATCTGCCGAGGAGGCCGGGGTCCCGCCACCAAAGACCTGTTTCCTGATACATGTCTCCGATGACCAGGGTGTGGCGGTGGCTGAGGCGTTTAAGTTACAGGCGGAGGAGGCAGGCATAAAGATAGTTGGTGAGGAAGTCGTCGACCCTGCAGTATCTAGCTTTGCCTCTCAGCTCGCCGCAATAGAGGCGGCTGAGCCGGATGTACTGTTCAGCTGCAACTACACTAACGATTCCGTAGTCCTATACCGGGAGATGATGGAAAGGGAGACCTATTTCCCCTACGGGGTCTATTCTTGGGGATGGGGTACGGAAGACCCTGTCTTCTACGAATCACTACCGCCTAAAGCCTATGAGTACGGCTTTGTGCGTGAGACCGGCGACCCTCTGCCTCAAAAGAGACACTACTATGATTGGATTAATGACGACGTGCAGGAAGAGCTGGGGCAGGACTGGGATGACCCCTATATAACCACTGTCTATAACGCAATTTGGATTGTTAAAGAGGGCCTGGAGCGAATGGTGCCACCTGGAAGAACATCCGCTCCGGGAAAGGGTGCCCAGGTTGAGTTTAGCCTTGACCTAGATGAATTTCGAGGTAATCTTCAGTATGCCCTGGCCACTATGACGGTAACACGGGGTGATACTGCGAAGATTCAGCTACCCGATGGCTCACCGTTTCTTCCGGCCCTGCAGCCGATGCTTCTTAACCGGATTGAGTTCGATAGCACAGGGCAAAACCTCTACGGTGGCGGTTTAGTCAGCCAGACCATTGACGGCACACGCTGGCCGCTGTATCCGGAGGCACAGAGGGTGCCGGGCTCCCCATCGGTTGTTTTGCCGATACCACCCTGGAGTGAACGATAGACCGGGACAGTGTTGGTGTCGGGCTGGATGGGCATAACAACTGCCGCCTAGGACAGGGAAGAGCAAAAACTCAAAGGATGAGAAGCGCCGTCCAGTGTGAAACTCGGTGTATTCTGGCCGATAGGGAGGGGGTTTGTTGATTTCTATTGGCACCAGCAGTCCTTATTGGCGTTAATTTGCCATCAACCTGACTGAGTCTGTTGACAAACGGTAAAAAGATAGGATATAAATATATTCGAATTGCCCAGCTCGTTGACAAACGGTAGAAAATAGTTCGAGTCTTTTGGCCTGGTAAAGGTATAGGTGATGACCGAAGTTACTGAGAGACCAGAAGAAGCTGGTGTTACCGCTCGTGGGGTGGCGAGGCGTATCGTAACCCACGAGAATGCTGTTATCGGTCTCGCCTTGGCAATCTTGATAGCGGCGCTGGGTGGTGCATCTCGGGGAGCTACCGTCACCGCGTCCAACATTGCGAATGTCCTGCTGCAGAGTTCGGTTCGCGGTGTGGTGGCGGTCGGGCAGGCCTTCGTTATCCTAACCGCCAACATCGATCTATCGGTCTCTGGCATTGGCATTATGGCCATGATGCTGGGCGGCGCCATGATAACCACGCAGTGGCAGAATATCGTTGTTCCTTTGCTCGGCCATCCGGCCTCCATTTATATGGCAATCCCAGTTATGCTCGTGGTGGGAGCCTGCTGGGGTTTGCTTAATGGCGTACTGGTCTCGCGCCTCAATATTCCCTCGCTGATAGCGACCTTCGGTGTGTGGCAGCTGGGCTACGGAGCTGCCTACTATGTAACCAACGGCGAGGCGCTCATGGAGCTGCCGGAGAACCTGGCTGTCTACGGAGATTTGCCAGCAGCGCCAATCACCTTTTTCGCAGTTGCCGCGGTAGCCTATTTTGTCCTCAATCACACCAGCTTTGGTCGTAATGTATACGCCACCGGCGGCAATCCGGTAAGCGCTTTTCTTTCCGGGATAAACGCGAGGAGAACGCAGCTTTATGTCTTTGCCATCTCAGGGCTTCTTGCCGCACTCGGTGGCCTGATGTTCATGTCACGCGGTATGGCAGCTTCGATAGAAGCCCTGCGGGGCCTTGAACTTGACAGCATTGCCGCGTGTGCAATTGGCGGCATCAGCCTCTTCGGCGGGCAGGGAAATATGATCGGGGTGATATTGGGTGCGCTCATGATCGGGGTGATTAATAATGCTATCAGTGTGATGCATATGGGGCATGCCGGCCGGTACATCATAAAAGGGGCGATAATAATCGGGGCGGTAGCGGCTGACATTCTGCGTCGGCGCGGTCGCTGAGACCATAATTAGCATTGATAGGATATAGAGCATGACTGAAACCGTAGAGAGAAGGCAGAAGGGCGGCGCTCGAAGTACTGTCGGTCGCATCTTCAGATACGAAAATGCGACCCTGGGCATCATTCTGGCGGTGCTTATTGCCGCGATGGCAGTGGCCACCGGGGGGAAGTCAGCGGCGGTGCGCAATATGAAGATGGTTCTGGTCCAGACGGCGACCATGGGGGTATGTGCCATCGGTCAGGCGTTTGTCATCTTAACCGGTGGTATTGACCTGTCGGTTGCCGGCATGGCCTTTGGAACCTCAGCCCTGGGTAGCGCCATGATGACCACCCAGGAGTTTCAGCAACTAATCGGTTATGCAGCTCCTATCTGGCAGGGCATACCGGCCATGCTTGCCCTCGGAGCCGGTCTGGGGGCAATCAGTGGTCTGGTGGTATCACGTATTAAGGTGCCGGGGTTAATTGCTACCCTGGGTATGTGGCAGATTGCCCATGGAATAGGATTCTTCATAACCGGCGGCTTTACCATTACGAGAATGGTAGCCCCGCTGAAGTTCTTTGGGCAGAGGTTTATTTTTGGTTTTCCGGTGGCGGGTATCATCTTTTTCGTGGTGGCAGCCATCTGCTATTTCATCTGGTACCACACGGTCTATGGTCAGTCGGTCTATGCCAGCGGCGGCAGCCCCGCGGCGGCTTATCTCTCCGGGATAAAGGTCAAGAACGTACAGCTTTCGGTCTATATTATCTCGGGAATGCTGGCTACCCTGGGCGGCTTAATCCGAACCGCACGCGTTATGTCGGTTTCGTATTCAAGCTTCGAGGGTCTCGAGCTAGAGAGCATCGCGGCGGCGGTGATTGGTGGCATGAGTCTATTTGGTGGCAAAGGGTCCATCGTTGGGGTGGTACTCGGAGCTTTGATAATTGGTGTCATTCGTAACGGTATGAGCATACTGGGCGCCGATCCCTTTCTGGAGAGCACAGTGTTGGGAGTGATAGTCATTTTAGCCGTGGGTATTGACTACTGGCGCCGGCAGGGACGGTGAGACCAAATCTCAGGATTATCGCCTCGTTCTCATTTCTTAACAGAAACTTAACATTTTGGTGTTATGTTCGTTAGATAGAGGTATGGTACGCCGTAGTTCCTGTATGGCTTAGTAAAACGAACATAAGTACTAGGCTCTAAACTCCAGCCTCTCAGCGATCCTGAAATAACGTTCAGGAGAAGGAGGGATGCTGCCTATGAAGCAAAATGGTTAAGCCGCTAGGTATTACCAGAAGGATTGTTTAAGTCTCAAAGAAAAGGAGAGAGGGAATGAAGAAATTTGTGGTTCCACTAATGGCAATAGCCGTGGTGGTGGCTTTGATTTTGGCAGGGTGTGCTGCCCCAGCCCCGGCTCCGGCTCCAGCCCCGGCTCCAGCCCCGGCTCCAGCTCCGGCTCCAGCCCCGGCTCCAGCTCCGGCTCCAGCTCCGGCTCCAGCCCCGGCTCCAGCCCCGGGAGAACAACTTAGAGCCAAGGATGTACCCGAACTGGCTGACATGGTGGCCCGGGGGCAGATTGATGGGGAACTGTTAATGAATCCTTTCAAGGATTTATTTGTCAAGCCCGATGGCTCCCCCTACAAGATTGCCTATACCTGCTCCACCCTGGAGGTTGAGCCCATGGCGCAGGCGGTGAAGATGCTTGAGGATTTCTTCCCGCGGTTTGGTTTGGGACCCAAGGGCGAAAACTGGACCACCTTTGGCGCTGGTTTTGACCTTAATGCCCAGATTGGCTTTTTCGAAGACATGGCAGCATCAATGCACCCGGACTGGTTCATGTGCCACTCGGTGAGTGCCGAGCTTGAGGTCCCGGTGGTTGAGAAGATGGTCTATGAGAAAGGTATCCCGGTCTTCACCCTTGACTGTGGCATCGAGAGCGACGCGGTTACTTCTTTTGTCGCCCACAAGTTTGAGGGGCCGGGCGGAACCGATGTTCTCGGCGAGTGGCTGATTAAGGACCTCAAGAGGCGGGGATACGGTCCCGACAACCCGTGTACCGTTGGTGAATTGTGGGGTATGCGTGAGATGTTAACCGCCCAGCTGCGTCATGAGGGATTTCACAAGGCAATCGACCGTGAACCCTGGATTACGGTGATAGAATCTGCGGACACTGACTGGGCTGAGGAGAAAACGGCGACCATCACCGCCGACATGATAATGGCCCATCCTGAAATCGTGGCCCTCTTCCACCACGGCTGCGGCGGCGCCGGCATGGTTCCCGGGCTTGAGTCAATAGGTATGCTCCTGCCCCTGGATGACCCGAACCACATCATAATTGCTTCTAACGATGCCGAGATTGCCATGTGGGATGCGGTGAAAGACGGCAGAGCTGACACCTTCTCGACGCACGGCGGCGTGGAGCCAACTGACATCTGCCTCCAGATAGCCATAACCAACGTCATTCTGGGACAGCCGGTGGAGAAGTTCTACAAGTGCCCCTTCCTTATGGTTGATGCTTCCAACATTGATACCGTTCAGATTGGTGGGGTGCCACCCTATCCCGGAATGCCGAGAGGCAGATGGGATTTGTGGATGCCTATGAATCCGCAGCCTGATTACGGCTTCCCGCAGCCCAGCCTTGAGCTAAGACAGAAGTACATGGGTTACTAATACGCTTAAGGCATGACAGCTATGTAAAAGGACTACAATTTGTAGTCCGGAAGAAAGGGCTACTGAGAGTTGGACCGGATTAGCAAGTGTTCAGGCTCTCAGTAGCCCTAAGCGTGTCAAAAAAGCTTTAGTTGAGGTAAATAATAAGGAGGTTAGAAATGGGCAGGCTAGATAATAAGGTAGCCATCATTACCGGGGCCGGAATGGGGATGGGACAGGCTGGGGCAACTCTGTTTGCCCGAGAAGGAGCGAAGATAGGGGTGGTTGACTGGAACGCCGAGGCCGGAGAGAAAACGGTCAGAATGATCAAGGATGCGGGCGGAGAGGCAATCTTTGTCAAGGCTGATGTCTCCAAGGCCACAGATGTCGAGAATATGGTCAAGACAGTCGTTGGCAGGTACGGCAAGCTAGACATCATCTACAACAATGCGGCAATTATCGGTCGGCCAGCCTTTACCGAAGATGTAACCGAGGAGGAGTGGGAGAAAATCATGTCGATTAACCTGAAGGGTGTGTGGCTGGGGATGAAGTATGCGATACCCGAGATGCTGAGGGGAGGAGGAGGGTCAATAGTCAACACCGCCTCCCAGTGTGGGGAGCGGGGCACGCGTAATCTAAGCCCTTACTGCGC